>CAXTQM010000317.1:0-3382 GCA_964246205.1 uncultured Beijerinckiaceae bacterium
CATCTCCAAGCTCAGCCAGATCGAGCGCGGCGACTCGTCGCCGTCGCTGCGGTTGTTGGGGAAGATCTGTGCTGCGATCTCGATGCCGATCGGTTGGCTGTTCGAAGCCGGTGAAGGTGAGGAGCATCCTGACGGCGACGGCGTCGTGATACGTGCCACGCGTCGGCGCACTCTTCAGCTTGCCGACGGCGGAATGATCAAGCAGCTTCTAACTCCGGATACGTGCCGCGCGATCCAAATGATGAAGGTGATCGTTCACCCTGGCGGCAGCTCCGGTCAGAGCCCATATGTCGCGCGTGGTGCCGCGGAATGCGGAACTGTGATGGAAGGAACGCTCGGCCTCGACATCGACGGCAAGCAATTCACAATCTCGGTAGGCGACACCTTCGCCTTCGAGGGCACACGCTTCGTCCGCTTCTGGTGCATAGGCGACTTGACCTGCATGGTAATCTGGACCGCCGCACCGGCGTTGTATTGACGCGGACTAGTCTTGCCGGGCGCGTCTTTTGTTTAGTAGGTTATATCACTTTTACTGAGGGTAGAGAAATTTGACTAAATGCGCCCGCAAAAAGGCCTTGCGCAGCCCTTCAGCCTAAAATCACGTCGTCGAGCCACGCGCCCTTTGGCGGCAGGAAGGTGCGATGGACTATGTTCATCGCGTCGTGACTATGACGTGGCGTGCGTCCGTGTAATCGTCGAGCGAAATCGCTAAGAGGTTTTTCCGTAGTCGGACGCCTTAAAGGCGCCGTGCGACATCTCGCTGACCAGCGCGAAGTGCGTGTTGACGCAAGTGCAGCCGTAATGAAGCCGCGCGCCTATCCCGGACGTTCGAGCGCCAGGTCGGCGTACGCGATCGCCGGCCTGTTTCCGCTCACGAGATCGCTTACCACGCGGGCTGAACCGCAGGCCATCGTCCAACCGAGCGTTCCGTGCCCCGCGTTGACGAAGAGGTTGTCGAACACCGTTGCGCCGACCACCGGCGTCCCGTCGGGCGTCATCGGGCGAAGGCCTGTCCAGAAGCGCGTCGTCGTCGGATCCCCGCCCCTTGGGAAGAGGTCGTTCAGGGACTTCAGGAGGGTCGCGCGGCGCGGCTCTCGCAGCCGGTGGCTAAAACCCGCGAGCTCGGCCGTCCCGCCGACCCGGATGCGTCCGCCCAGACGGGTGATGGCCACCTTAAAGGTCTCGTCCATCACCGTCGACATCGGCGATGCCGCGGGATCGACGATGTCGAGGGTGAGGGAATAGCCCTTCACCGGATAGATCGGCAGCGACAGGCCGAGCGGCTTCAGCAGCGCCGGCGTATAGCTCCCCAACGCCGCCACGAAGGCGTTGCCACCGACCTTCTCGCCATCTTCGAGCGCGATGTGATCGATGCGCTGGCCGTCCGTCACCACGGCGCGGATCTTCGCGCCGAAGCGCAACTTGACGCCTCTCGCGACGCAAGCGTCGGCGACGCCCTTCGTGAAAAGGTGCGCGTCGCCGGTCTCGTCGTTGGGCAGCCGCAGCGCTCCGACGTAACCTCCGACCAAGCCGAGCGCCGGCTCGTGCCTGCGGCAACCGGCTTCGTCGAGCACTTCGTAGGGAATGTCGAGCGCGTCGAGGATCGCACAGTCCTTGCGCATGCCGTCGAACTGACGCTCATTGCGAAACAGTTGCATCGTGCCCAGCGCCTGCTGATCGTAATCGAGCGACAGCGCCACGCGGGTCTCGCCAAGCGCGCGACGGCTGTATTCCGCCAGTCGCAGCATGCGTCCCTTGTTGCGGCGATAAGCCTCCTCCGTGCAGTTCGCGAAGAGACGCGACAGCCAGAGGAAGAGGCTGGGGTCGATTCGCGGCCAAAGCACGAGCGGACGGTGCCGCATCGCGAGCCAGCGCAAGGCCTTCAGGGGGATCCCGGGCGCCGCCCACGGTGAGGAATAGCCGGGCGAGACCTGTCCGGCATTCGCGAAACTCGTTTCCATTCCCACCGACGCCTGCCGCTCAAGCACGACCACCTCGTGGCCGGCGCGACTCAATTCGTAGGCTGTCGTCACCCCGATCACGCCGCCACCGAGAACGATCACGCGCATGGGTTCATCGCTCCGCGTAGCGTCGTCCGAACCGCCGGCCGAGGCGAGTCAGAATCTCGTAGCCGGAGGTTTCGGCAGCCGCCGCGAAGCGATCGGTGTCCCGGTCCGGACCGATCACGTCGACGAGGTCGCCCGGCTGCAACGCGTCATCACCGATCGCGGACAGATCGACGACGACGCTGTCCATGGAGACCCGGCCGACGATCGGTAGGGGCCGACCGTCGAGATGGACCACGCCGCGGTTTCCGGCACTCCGCGGAAGGCCGTCGGCATAGCCGATGGCCAATGTCGCCAACCTGGTGACGGTCTTGAACCCGTGCGTGCGCCCGTAGCCGACCCACGCCAGGGGTTGCACGCTTCTGACCTGCAGCACCCGCGCCCGCAGACGGACGACCGGCTGCATAGGGTTGGGTGCGCCAAGCACCGGCGCCAAGCCGTAGAGCGCCGCGCCTGGCCGGACCATGTCCTTGTGGAAGCGCTGCGAAAGAAAGATGCCTGAGGAAGCGGCGATGCTCCTTGGCGCCGGAGGCAGCTTCGCGCAGGCCGCATCGAAGAGCGCGAGCTGTTGTTCGTTAGTCGGATCGTCGGGCGTGTCGGCACAGCCGAGGTGCGTCAGGATGAGTGCGACCTCGAGCCTCGACGTGAGATCCGGACGGGAGATGAGATCGTCGACGTCCTCCGACGACAGGCCCATGCGGGACATGCCGGTGTCGAGCTGCACCATGGCGGGGATCGCCCGCCGGCCGCATGCCTCGATCCAGCGGTCGATCTGCTCCAGATCGTTGAGTACGGGCGTCAACGCGTGCGCCTTGATCGCAGAAATCGTGCCCGGCATCGCGCCGTTGAGGACGGCAACGACCGAACGGGGGCCGATGATGCGTCGCAGCTCGATGCCCTCGGCAAGCGTCGCGACGAAGAAGGTGCGGCACCCACTGTCCAGCAGCGTCCGGGCGACGGGCGCGAGACCGAGGCCATAGGCGTCGGCCTTGACGACGGCGGCGCATTCGGCAGACGCCGCGACGGCGCAGAGATGGCGGTAGTTCGCCTGGATCGCCGCGAGATCGATCTCCAGCACCGACCCGGCGTCGTCGGCATCGTCGTTGGGATCGAGGGCGAAGGCCGCCTCGATCAAAGCAGAGCTTCTTCGCGTACGTCGGCGGTCACTTCGAGCAGGGTCGCTCGGAAGCGGTCCAGCAAGTCGACCATCTGCGTCGGCGTGATGATCAGTGGCGGGCAGAGCCCGCTCCTGTCACCGATCCCGCGGACCATCAGGCCGGGGCGATGGGCGGCCTCCAAGAATAGCAGACCGCCGC
>CAXTQM010000318.1:0-3373 GCA_964246205.1 uncultured Beijerinckiaceae bacterium
AAGTTGCCGCCGGTCATGCCGGCCGCCGCCTCCAGGATGTGCGGGCGCGTCGTCACGCGCTGGTGCTCGGCGAGGTAGTGCGGGTCGTCGTTGCCGGGCTCGGCGCCGAGCGTGCGGGCGAAGACGTCGGAAACGTCTGACCGCAGCTTGTGCACGGAAGGCACCACAACGTGACTCGGAGGCTCCTTGTCGAGCTGCTGGATGCGCTCGCCGAGATCCGTCTCTGTGATGGCGATGCCGTGCTCGGTCAGGTACTCGCGCATGCCGCACTCCTCGGTGAGCATGGACTTCGACTTTATCAGCGTCGTGGCGCCGTTCTCGCGCAGGATCGAGAGCACGATGGCGTTGTGCTCGGCCGCGTCCACCGCCCAATGCACGGTGACGCCGTTGCGGCGAGCCGCCGCCTCGAACTGCTCGAGGTATGTGTCGAGGTGGGTAAGCGTGTGCTCCTTGATTGCCGAGGCGAGCTCGCGCAGCTCCTCCCATTCGGCGATGCCGTGCGCTTGCCGGTCGCGCTTGACGCGCAGGTCCCACAATCGCTCGTCGTGGAAGCGCTGGTGCTCCGGCGCGGCGAGGAAGCGCTCGGCGGCCTCGGCGTGGTCGACGCGTCTGCCCGGCCGCACCACCGCGCCGCGCGGCTGCGGCTCGCGCTGCCTGACCTGCATCGGATGCGATCGGCCTTCGGCATGCTGCAGCTTGCGGCCATCCTGGCCGCGCTCGGATTCAGGCTGGGTCATCGTTTGCAACAACCTTCAACATCGATCATCGCGAGGTCTACTGTCGGTCGCTTCACTCCCCCCACCCGTTCAGCACCTGCGCGATGTGCAGGAAGCGCATCGGCTGTCCCGCGCGCTCGGCGCAGCCTTTCTGGTGCATCAGGCACGATGTGTCGGCCGAAACGATCACGTCCGCGCCGGCCTTCAGGTGGTCGGCCACCTTGTCCTGCCCGGTCTTGACCGAGACCGCCTCCTCGAACACCGAGAAGGTACCGCCGAAGCCGCAGCACTCGTCGGGCCGCGACGGCTCGACGAGCTCGATGCCCTCGACCTTATTCAGCAGGTCGAGCGGCTTGGAGAAGAATGGTGCGACGATCTCGCTGGGGCGGGCGTGGCCGATCCCGCGCAGCGAGCCGCAGCCGCCGTGATAGCCGACCTTAAATGGAAAGCGCGCCCACGGGAATGCCTCGACCTTCAGTATGTCGTGCAGGAACTCGACCAGCTCGAAGGTGCGCTTGCGAACCTGCGCGACGGCCGCCGTCTGCTCGATAGCGTCGAGCTTCGAGCGCACGTGATTGACGCAGCTGCCCGAAGGTCCGACGACATAGTCGTAGCCGGCGAAGCATTTCACGAAATTCCGCTCCGTCGCCGCCGCCTCGGCCTGGCAGCCGGAGTTCGCCATGGGCTGGCCGCAGCAGGTCTGGTCGAACGGGTAGTCCACGTCGCAGCCGAACCGCTCCAGCAGCTCCAGGGTGGCTATGCCGACCTCGGGAAAGAAGGCGTCTATGTAGCAGGGCACGAACAGGCCGATCCGCATGCGTTTGGCTTCTCTCCGGCGGCGCGCCATAGCTCGCGGCCCCTTGGATTAGGTCTGGACCGCCATGCGCGCAATGCTCCGCCCCGGCCTCGCGGCCATCGGTCTCGTCCTCGCCGCACCGGCACTTGCAGGGCCGCGCTTGCCTGACACGTTTCTCGCCCGGGTCGAGGCGCTGGCGACGATGGAAACGCTCAGCGCCGCCGTCTTGGTCGGGCACAGCGCTACGCTCACGCTGGAGAAGTGGTGCGGCGATCACGCCATCGCCTTGCCCGCTCGGATACGCGCGGAGCAGATGGAGGATGCGCCTGAAAAGCCGATCCGGCCGGAGCAGCGCGCGCGCCTCCAGGTCGGTCCCGACGCGCCGATCCGCTACCGCCGCGTCCGCCTCCTCTGCGGCAGCCACGTGCTATCCGAGGCCGACAACTGGTACGTGCCCTCGCGTCTTACGCCCGAGATAAATCACGTGCTCGAGACATCCGATACGCCGTTCGGCAAGGCTGTCGCTTCGCTGCACTTCACCCGCGAGTCGCTTGGCGCCGAGATCGTGTGGCCGGTGCTGCCGCCGGATTGGCAGCGACGCGCGCCGCCACCCGACCATGCGCAGGAGATGCTCGACATCCCGCTCGAGCTTTTCGAGCACCAGGCCGTGCTCTACGACGATCATCACCAACCGATCTCAGAGGTCGACGAGCACTACATGCGCGACATACTGCCGTTTGATCAACGATAGCGGCTGCTTGGCCGGTGTGATGGCGATCAGTCCGCGCGGTTTGCCGAGCGCTCCACCGGCGTCGGTTCGACTGCCGCGGTGAGATGCTGCGGGCAGGATGACACACCGAAAAGAGCAGCTAAGATAATCTACGCAAGGTGAGCCGCATCGAGACCTCAAGGTGCGCGCCCCACCGATGTCGGCCGGCACCACAGCGCCGGCCAATGTTGGGTTAAGCCGCCTGCTTCTGCAAGCTTTCGGAGAGATGGCTGGCGAACTCGTCGCTTTTGTAGATCTCGGACACCATTGCCTTCAGCTTCTTCTCGTCCTCCGGCTTGCCGAGCGCCTTGGCATAAGCGGCAGCCGAGCCGAAGCCAGCGATGCCGTAGTGCGACATGCGTTGGTACTGCGCGATCATTTCGACATCCTGCAACGCGCCGGTCGTCGGCGCCTCTTTGATGCCGTGCTTCAACGCCTCGGTGACGAGCCCTTCCATGCCCTTGCAATGGTCGGGCTTCACCTTGCCGCCAGCCTGCTCGATAAGGCTCTTCAGCGTTTCGGTGTGCTTGGCGATGCCGTCGACCGACCCGTCGAGCAGCTTCTTCAGCTTGGCATCGTGCGCGTGTCCGCTGAGTTCCTTTACCGCGCGGGTCATCTGGTCGTTGGCGGACCACAGATCCTTCATCTCCTCGAGGTAGACTTCCTTGAGGCTGCCGGGATTGGACATCTCGTTTCCTTCCATCGCGATCGTGTCCGGCAGGGGGTGACGGACCCCTCGCGAACGGAACATCACCGCTGCCGTTCCCGCGAAGGACTTACTGCTGTTTGGGGGTGAGCGGTGCTCTGCGCTCAGCTTCCGGTCGAGCCGAACCCTCCGGCATCTCGGACCGTAACCTCGAGATCCGCCGTCGGCACGAAAGTGGCTCGTGTCACGGGCGCGAGCACGAGTTGGGCGACGCGCAGGCCGCGGGCCACTGTGAAGGGCTCGCGGCCAAAGTTCACCAAGAGCACCTGTACCTCGCCGCGATAGTCGGCATCGATCGTGCCCGGCGCGTTAAGCACGGTGACGCCGTGCTTCAGCGCCAAGCCCGAGCGGGGCCGCACCTGCGCCTCGAAGCCCGGCTGCAGCGC
>CAXTQM010000319.1:0-3363 GCA_964246205.1 uncultured Beijerinckiaceae bacterium
GTGCTGATCCCGCAGGATAACGCCAAGGACATCGCCGAGCTTCCCGACAACGTGAAGAATGCGCTGGAGATCGTGCCGGTCTCCCGCATGGACGAGGTGCTGAAACACGCCCTGGTGCGCCAGCCCACGGCCATCACGTGGGAAGAGGTGATCAAGCCGGCGAAGGTCGTCGCCGCGGACGACGATGGTGCGGGGTTGGTCGCGCACTGACCGCGTCCACACACCGATGACACGAGCCGCGCTTCACGAGAGGCGCGGCTTTTTTCGTGCGGTGCTCGGCATCGCATTCGCTTGCACCGCGATGATGGCGCATGCCGCTGCGGATGACCTCCACGTGCTCGCCACCTTCGACGCCGGCGTCGACTACGGGCAGATCATCGTCGATCTCGCCGGACCGCGGCCCGATCCTCACCTATGGTCCTCGCAGGACGAAACGGACCAGGGCTTCTCCTGAGCACCCGGCACCGTGGCGTTCGGCGTGCCGGACCTCGATGGCGACTGCCGCGTGGTGTGGCGACGGCCGTGCGCTTCGCGGTCGATCCCGATACCCGGTGGGCGCTGCGCGTGCCCTTCCACGTGCCCCTGCTCGGCCAGGTCGAGGTCGGCACCATCGCCCTCCTGCGCCGTGTCGCCGTTCCGTCGGGCGACTACAACCTGGTCTTCGAGGCGCTGCCCGGCACCAAGACCAATCCGCTGATCCTGCGCCTGACCTTCGTCGCCGACTCGAAGCTCGACTGGGCCACCCTCAAGCGCGGTGGCGAGGTCAAGACCGACCACGTGCTGAGGAGCCGAGCGGGGCCGACGTGAACGAAGGGGCTCGCGCCTCCCCCGAACGCCATACCGTCCGTTCGAAGGTCTCGACAATAGGCCGCCTCTGCAAGAGCTTGCGCCACGCCAGCCGCAAACCGAGACTGCCATGTCGACCAGCACCTACGATGCCGCGACGCGGCCCGACGACGCGGTGCGCAAAGGACGGCAGCTCTCCGCCTACCCCTCGCACGGCGTGCGCCGCTCCCAGCTCGGCCTGACCGTGCTGATCACCGTCGCGCTCTACTACGCGCTCTACGTCAACGGCGGCGTGGCCACGCTGATGCTGCCCGCCCTGAAGATGCCGTTTTCCGTCTTCGTCGTCATCCTGGCGATCGGCAGCGCGCTCGGCGCCTTCGCCTCGCTGCTGGCCGGCCTGTGCGACCGCTTCGGCCGCGCCAACCTCGTCGTCTGGGGCCTGCTCGTCGTGGGTGTCATGACGCTGGTCGCCATTCCGCTCGCCACCAACGCGCTGACCTACGCGGTCGAGGCGTCGTTCGTGGCGATCGTCGAAGGCATCATCCTGGTCGCGACGCCGGCGCTGATTCGCGATTTCTCGCCCCAGGTCGGCCGCGCCACCGCGATGGGCTTCTGGACCATCGGCCCGGTGCTCGGCAGCCTGATGGTCAGCCTGCTGACCACGCTGACGCTGCCGCTGTTCGGCACCTGGCAGAGCCAGTTCGTCATCTGCGGGGTCGTGTGCCTCGTCGTCTTCGTGCTCGCCGTTCTGTTCCTGCGCGAGCTGGCGCCGGGCTTGCGCGACCAGGTCATGGTCAACGAGCGCGACCGCGTGCTGATCGAGAGGCGTGCCGCGGCGACCGCGGCGGCGGCACGAAGCCAGAGCCTCGGGGCACCGTTCGCCCGGCTCATGCGGCTCGACGTGATCGGCTCGGCCTTCGGCGTCTCGGTGCTGCTGCTGTTCTACTACACCTCGGTGGCGTTCGGGACGATCTACCTCGTCACCGTGCAGCACCTCTCGGTAGCCTCGGCCAATGCCGTCGGCAACTGGGCCTGGGGCACCAACGCCGTTGCGCTCGTCGTCGCCGGCGTCGCCTCCGACAGGCTTCGCGTGCGCAAGCCTTTCATGCTCGCGGGAGGCATCGGCGCGCTGGTCTTCACCGTGCTCTGGCTGCTGCAGGCCAGTGCCCACCCGAGCTTCGCCACGCTGGCGCTGCTGGCCAGCGGCCAGTCGATCTGCGTCGCCTTTGCCTACGCCACCTGGATGGCGAGCTTCACCGAGACGGTCGAGGCACACGACCCCGCCGCCACGGCCACCGGCCTCGCGATCTGGGGCTGGCTGCTGCGGCTGGTGGTGACCGCGACCTTCGTCGCCGTCTCCTACGTCGTCGACACGGTGACGCCGCTGGTCGGCGCCCACCATGTGCTCGATGCCTTCGCCAAGGTGAAGGCGGCCGGCGGCACGCCGAGCCCCGAGCTGCTGCACGAGCTCGGCGTCATCAAGGCCGCCGCCGCCGCCACGCCCGGCCAATGGACCACCTGGTACTGGATCTGCACCGCAGGCATCGTCGTGTTCCTCGCCTCGATCTTCGTCATGCGCGGCCGCTGGAGCCCCGTCGCCGCCCACGCCGACGAAGCCGCCCACGATGCCGAGACGCGCGACGCGCTCGCGCGGCTGGCGCCGGTGCGGGCGTAGACGGGCGCTTTCACCGTCGGCATGCCTGGCCGCCGGACCCATCGCAGACCTGATCGGCCACAGGCTTCTCGTCTACGTCATGCGCGATGCACGCAATCGCGAACGCTACATCCCGCTGCTCGGGGAAACGTACTGGCATAACGAGCCCGCCGACATCCAGGCGCGGATGCGCTTAATCCTCGGCAAGCCTGCAGCCCCGAAGCGATGACGCAAGACGCCAAGTGGTCGATCGTGTCGAGCGTGTGTGGAGCTCATGATCGGGCTCGATAATGACAAGTCCGTAGAATCTTCAGCAGCAAGTCAAGGATCTTCGTTGCCAGCCGGACCGCCTCACGAACCTCGGACCGCGCATAGAGGCATAGACGCCTTGCTTTCGTAGAATTCTTTTTTCCGATTGTACAAAACGCCCCTGCACGACACTGCACCGCGCCTGCTCTGGCCCACGTTGACGGTGGATCGCTTTTGACGGCCAATGCGCGCGTGCCGAGCCCGAGCTGCGTCGCGGCCACGCCGGCAATCCCCACCACCTCCATCGTCACGCGCCGCCCGACAGGGCGCGCGCCTGCACGTGCCCTTCAGGGAGTCTCGCGATGAGCGCCAGCACCCTCGCCGCCGACGTGCGCCTCGAGCCGATCTTCGCGCTGGCCCGGCTGCAGCCGCTCGGCGCCGAGCTCGTGCGCCGCTACAGGCGGTGCCTGGGCTTCGACGAGGCGGTGCCAGAGGCGGTCACGCCTGATGAGCCTGCCGCCAGTGAGGCCGTCGAGGGCGAAGCCGACGCGGTTGCCCCCTCTCGCGATCCGTGTTCACTGCCGCCACCCTCCAGCACCACCACCGGGACCATGACCAGCGAACGCTACAACGCACGCGAGGCGGAGCCGCACTGGCAGCGGGTCTGGGAGGAG
>CAXTQM010000320.1:0-3359 GCA_964246205.1 uncultured Beijerinckiaceae bacterium
CGAGTCGCACGCGCAGCCGCGCCAACGCGGCGGCGCGTCCAGGCTCGGTCGGGCCGGCCTCGACATCGACGGCGTCGTCGGCGAGCCGGCAGAAGGCGTAGAGCGCGGTGGCCGGCTCGCGCACCCGCATCGGCAGCAGGTGCGAGGCGGCGTGGAACGAGCGCGAACCATCGGCGAGCAGCGCGCGGCAGGCGGCACGGTCGGCCGCCGCCTCGATCATAGCTTCAGGAAAAAGCATGGGCCTCCGGGCAAACCTTGTCGAGGATGCGGGCGGACGACAGCACGCCGGGCAGACCGGCACCGGGGTGGGTGCCGGCGCCGACGAGGAAGAGGTTCTCGACCTCCTCCGACATGTTGTGCGGGCGGAACCAGGCGGACTGAGTGAGCACCGGCTCCAGCCCGAAGGCGGCGCCCATCTCCGAGGAGAGATCGTCGCGGAAGTCGAGCGGCGTGACCATGCGCGAGGAGACGACGTTGGCGTCGAGGTCGGGCAGCAGCGTGTGCGAGAGCAGCGCGGCGATGGCCTGCCGGTAGGGCTCGGCCTGCGTCGCCCAGTCCGTGCCGGACGCCAGGTGCGGCACCGGCGAGAGCACGTAGAAGGCGTCGCAGCCCTCGGGCGCCAGCGAGGGGTCGGTGGCGGTGGGGCGATGCAGGTAGAGGCTGAAATCCTCGGCCAGCTTGTGCCGGGCGAAGATGTCAGCCAGCAGCTCGCGGTAGCGCGGCCCGAGCAGGATGGTGTGGTGCTCGACGTTCTCGTAACGCTTCTTCGTACCGAAGTACCAGACGAACAGGCCCATCGAGTAGCGTGATTTGGCGATGCGCTTGTCGCTCCAGCGCTTGCGGGGCGTGCCGGCCAACAGGTGCTTGTAGGTCGTGGCGGAATCGGCGTTGGAGACGACGATATCGGCGGCGAGCCGCTCGCCCGATTCCAGAGTCACGCCGGTGGCGCGGCCCTGCTCCACCTCGATGCGGGCGACGCCGGCCGAGGTGCGCAGAGCGCCGCCCTGTCCCTCGACGAGACCGGCGAGCCCCTCGACCAGCCGGCCGGTGCCGCCCATGGCGAAATGCACGCCCCAGCGCCGCTCGAGGAAGCAGATCAAGCAGTAGATCGAGGTCGCGGTGAAGGGGTTGCCGCCGATCAGCAGCGGGTGGAACGAGAAGATCGTACGCAATCGCTCGTCCTTCATGAAAGACGAGACGAAGCCGTAGACCGAGCGGTGGCTGCGCAGCTTGACCATGTCGGGCACGATGCGCGCCATGTCGCGCCACGACGAGAACGGCACGTCGCCGAGCTCCTCGAAGCCGACGCGGAAGATGCCCTCGCTGGCCTTCATGAAACGCTCGTAGCCGGCGACGTCGCCGGGCGAGAAGCGGGCCACCTCGGCGCGCATCGCTTCAGCATCGCCGGTGTAGCGGAAGGTCTCGCCGTTGGCGAAGCGGATGGCGTAGAACGGGGTCACAGGCCTGAGGTCGACGTCGTCGGCCAACTGCTTGCCGCAGAGCCCCCACAGCTCTTCGAACAGGAACGGCGCGGTGACGATGGTCGGCCCGGCATCGAAGGTGAAGCCGTCCTGCCGCCACACACCGGCGCGGCCGCCGAGCTGGTCGCGCTTTTCCAGCACTGTAACGCGATACCCGCGCGCGCCAAGTCGCACCGCCGCTGCCAGCCCGCCAAAACCGCTGCCGATCACCACGGCGTGCGGCCGGCGATCCACCGCCGCGGAGCGGATCGAAGGCGGCAGCTCGACTTCGCGGGTCAGCGTCTCCATGGCGCAAGGTGTAACACGAAGTTGACACTTGTCGAGCCTGTCAGGCGATCGCCGGTCGGCTCAGGGCTCACCTTCGCCCGGCACCTCGCCACCTTCGGCCCGTCCGCGGCCGAGGTGGTGCGAGCCGGGCACGATCGGCGTCATCAGGTGCGCGATGATGCGCCGGGTCTCGGGCTCGCCCTGCAACGGAGCGGTCAGAGCCGGGCGGGGCGCACCTTCGGCGTAGACCATCTGCACCACGTGGTAGCCCTCGGCTTTCAGCTCGGCCAGCAGCGCCGGCAGCATCTTGGCGGTGGACGCCCGCGTGTCATGGAAGAGGATAATGCCGTTGTGCAGCGGCCGCTTTTCTAGCAGCGCCACGACGCGCTGACGCTCGTGGTCGGGCGACATGGCGATCCAGTCGCCAGCCCAGAGGTCGGAGCCGAACACTCCGATGCCGCGCCCGTCGAAGTAGCGCAGAAGCTCCGGCGTATCGGCGAAGCCGGGGAAGCGGAAGAATGGCACGTGCGGGTCGTCGGGGGTGGCCGACAGGCCGTAGATCGCCTCTTCGTCGGCGGCTATGCCATTGGCATTGTCGGCTTCGGCGGAGGCCTCGTCGAAGCCGCGCAGGGTGAAGCTTGGGTGGGTGTCGGAATGGTGCCCGACCGTGTGCCCTTCCGCGAATTCGCGACGTGCCAGCTCGGGATGCTCGCGCGTGCGGCGGCCGACGAGAAAAAAGGTGGCGTGGACGCCAGCGTCCTTCAATGCCTGCAGGATGGCCGGCGTGGTATCCGGCGAGGGTCCGTCGTCGAAGGTCAGGATCACCTGGTGGTCGCAGAGCGCGAGCGACTGCGGATAGCTCTGGGTGCCGAGGTGGAGGCCGCCGGCGGGATCGATCGCGACGGTGTCGCCCGCGCTGCAAGCGCGCGCGCCGCGCGTCGGCGCGTGTTCATCTACAGGCGAGGCGAGGACATCAATTGTGTCGCGCTCCGCAGCCGTCGCCGCCGTCGCCATCAGCAGGGACGCCACGCACAGGGCGGCACTCACCCGCACGACGTGGTCCGAAGATCGTTCGATTGCATGCGCGAACCCGTACAGGACCATGATGCCGGAACGAAGGTCGAAGCGCGGCGACGGAGCCGATGATCGTCGACCGCGGCGCCCGTGGCAGCGCCGACACAGCGCGGCGGCAAAGCGCGGAGCTGTCGCTCCCGCGCTTGAAGCCGAGGCGCGCCGGGACCATCGTCGGTGCCCGGAGATGCATGCCATGCAAGCCACCATTCGCGCCGCGTGCGTCCTCGCCGCGCTCGCCCTCGCGAGCGTCGCCCAGGCGCGGCCGCAGGTCCCCGCCGAGGAGCGAGACCAGCCCTATTCCGGCATCGTGCGCGCCTGCACCGATCCGCAGGCGCTGGGCTACATCAAGGGCCAGTTCTACAGCCGCGAGGCGGAGTACTGGCACTCGGGCCTGAACATCATCGGCTTCGACGACGTCCGCGAGATCGGCATGCGCTCCAACGGGCTCGACTACATCCCGCGGCGCTACTGCACCGCTCGAGCGCTCATGAACGACAACAAGGTGCGCCCGGTGACCTACTCGATCGAGGAGGCCGG
>CAXTQM010000321.1:0-3344 GCA_964246205.1 uncultured Beijerinckiaceae bacterium
GGGTTCGAGCTGGTGCGCTTCGAGCAGCTCAAGGCCGGCCCCGGGCTGCAACGCGACGAGCTCAACCGCTTCCTCGATTTCGTCAAGCAGGCCTCGCTCGACTTCGACGGCCGCGCCTACCGCACCATGCTGCGCAACGACGCCTACTGGTTCTCGCGACTCGGCGTCTACATCGAGCGCGCCGACAACACCGCGCGCATCCTTGACGTCAAGTACAACGTGCTGCTGCCGGAAAACGAGGTGGTCGGCGGCTCGCTCGACTACTTCCAATGGACAGCCATCCTGCGCGCGGTGTCGGCGCTCACCGCCTACCATTGGGTCTACCACCAGAGCGTGAAGCCGTGGCTCGTCGCCGATCTGCTGATCCTCAAGATGGACATGCCGCGCTCGCTGATCTCCTGCTACGACAACATCGTCTACTTCCTCGACGCGATCGGGCGAGCCTACGGCCGCCAGGGCGGCGCGCAGCATCATGCCCGCGGCGTCTACGAGCGGCTACGCAGCGCCACCACGCGCGACATCTTCCAGGCCGGGCTGCACGAGTTTATCACTAGCTTCGTCGAGGACAACAGCCGGCTCGGCGAGACCATCAGCCTGCAATATCTCGACACCGCGGGCTCGACGCCCGAGGCGCCTGCGCCGCACTGAGCGGCAGCTCGTCGGTCGTCTTCGGCAAGGAGCGACACGGATCGGACGGTTGTGCTTAGCCCGCCAGCTCGCCGGCCCGGCGACGAGCGGCCATCACGGCCTTCGCCATTAAACTCGCGAGCCCGTCGGGTGCGCGCAGCACGTCCAGCGCTGCTGCCGTGGTTCCGCCCGGTGATGTCACGGCTTCGCGCAAAGCGGCTGGCCCACGGGCGTCGCCCTGCAAGAGAGCGCCGGCTCCTTCGACCGTGGCGCGAGCCAGGCGCAGCGCGATGTCGGCCGGCAGGCCCTCGGCCACGCCCGCCTGAGCCAGCGCCTCGACCAGTAGGAACACGTAGGCCGGCCCGGAGCCACTGACCGCGGTCACGACGTCGATCTGTGCCTCGTCGACCCACTCGACGAGCCCGACGCAGGCCATCAGCATCGTCGCGACGGCGCGCCGCTCGGCCGAGAGGACCATCTCTCCACAAAGTCCGGTCGCACCGCGGCCTACCGCCGCCGGCAGATTGGGCATGGCGCGGACTATGGCGCCGGCGTTCGGCAGGCCGGCGCGCAGATCGGCCGAAGTCTTGCCGGCGAGGATCGAGATCACCAGCGTCTCGGGCCGGGCGAGCAGCGCGAAGGCGCTCGGCGCTGCGGCGAAGGTCTGCGGCTTGACCGCCAGCACCAGCACCTCGGGTGCGGTTGCTGGAGGATCGAGCGAGATGCCGCGCTCGCGGCATAAGGCCGAGGTCTCGTCGTCGAGGTACGGATCGAGCACGTGCGTCGCCGCGGCCGGCAGCCCGCCGGCGAGCCAGCCGCACAGCAGCGCACCGCCCATCTTGCCGCAGCCGGCCAGGACGAGCGAGGCCGGCCAGCCCATGGCTCAGGCCTCGCCGAGGGTCTCGATCATGGCGGTCTCCAGCGCCTCCTTGCCGGTCTTGCCGGCCCAGACGACGAACTGGAAGGCCTGGTAGTAGCGCTCGCAGGCCATCACCGCCGCCGAAAGCACGGTCTCGCACTGGCGCCCGTTGAGTTCGGCATTGCCGGCGAGCAGCAGCGCGTGGCGGAACATCACGACGCCGTCGGTCGGCCAGATGTCGAAATGGCCGACCCACATCTGCTCGTTGACCAGCGCCACCAGCCCCAGCATGTCGGCGCGACGCGCGGCCGGCACCTTGAGGTCGAAGGCGCAGCCGACGTGCAGCGCCTCCATCTCGGGCAGCCAGGTGAAGGCCACGGAATAGTCCGCCCAGCCGCCGGCGACCGAGATCGAGATCTCGTCGTCATCGTCGCGGTCAAACGACCACTCGTTGACGGCGGCGAGGCGCTCGATGACGTCGACCGGGTTCTCGGACCGGGTAATCGTGGCTTCGACGGGGGACAGCGACATTCCTGGGCCTTCATGGGGCACCGCGAGCCTGGGGCTCACGACGCCGGGAAATGGAACGCGGGGCACTCCGGATCGTCCTGCAGTGCCGACTCGTGCCGGCACCCGCCGCCTTGAATCACCACCTCGCCGTCCGATCAACCGGCGTGCACCGCAGCGATCCGCGACGGCAAGCTCCCGTATTCGCGCGACTCCGTCCATGGCCCGGGCCGCCGTGTCCACACAGAAAGCGCGTTAAGCTTGATCGGGCGGGGTTGGCCTTGGCCGCATCGCTCGGTCGGAGCGCGAGCTGGAGTTCCTCCCGAGAGGGCGATCCCGATGGACGCCACATCATGACATCGCGCGCTCGCTGTGGCACATCTCGCGGGAAAGCGAGACGAAAAGATATGGCCAACAAGCTCCGCCCGGCGACGACCCTCGTGCATGGCGGCACCACCCGCTCCGAGCACGGCGAGATGTCGGAGGCGATCTTCCTGACCCAGGGTTTCGCCTACGACACGATGGAGCAGGCCGAGGCGCGCTTCAAAGGGCTGGAGCCGGGCTTCATCTACGCGCGCTACTCCAACCCGACGACGGCGATGTTCGAGGAGCGCATGGCGCTGCTCGAGGGCGCCGAGGCAGCGCGCACCACGGCGAGCGGCATGGCGGCAGTGCTGGCCTCGGTGATGGGTCAGGTCCGGGCCGGCGACCATGTCGTGGCCGCACGCGCGCTGTTCGGCTCGTGCCTCTACATCATCGAGGACCTGCTGCCGCGCTTCGGCGTCGAGACCACCCTGGTCGACGGCGGCGATCTCGACCAGTGGCGCGCGGCGATGCGCCCGACCACCAAGGTGTGCTTCCTCGAGACGCCTACCAACCCGACCCTTGAGGTCTATGACATCGCCGCCATCGCCAAGATCGCCCACGAGGGCGGCGCCACCTGCGTCGTCGACAACGTGTTCTCGACGCCGCTGCTGCAGCGGCCGCTCGAACTCGGAGCCGACGTCGTGGTCTATTCCGCGACCAAGCACGTCGACGGACACGGCCGCTGCCTCGGCGGCGTGATCCTGGCCTCGAAGGCATTCATCGACGAGCACCTGCACAATTTTCTGCGCCACACCGGCCCGGCGCTGTCGCCGTTCAACGCCTGGGTGCTGCTGAAGTCGCTGGAAAGCATGGCGGTGCGGGTGAAGCACCAGTGCGAGAGCGCGACGCAGATCGCCGACGTGCTGACGCGCGAGCCGGCGGTAACGCGGGTGATCTATCCCGGCCGCGCCGACCACCCGCAGGCCGAGATCATCAAGCGGCAGATGTCCGGCGGCTCGACGCTGGTCACCTTCGAGGTCGAGGG
>CAXTQM010000322.1:0-3344 GCA_964246205.1 uncultured Beijerinckiaceae bacterium
AGGCGAACCACGCGCTGCTGGAGACCAAAGCGCGTCTGCTGAAATCCAACTCCGAGATGGTGCGCGCCAACCACGATCTCCTCGGCGCCATTGCGGCGAAGCTGGGCGTGGCCGCCTGACGCGAAACGGCGCGTTCGTTGCAAGACGAGCGCGCCGACGTCCTACCGCATTCCTTTCACCCGACCTGACGTAATCACCGGAGCAAAACGCCATGGCTGCCGTCGCCTCGAACAAGGCAACAAGCATAAATCTCTTCAGTTTGAAGACGCCGCAGATGCGCGCGTTTCATTTGACCTGGATCGCGTTCTTCGTGACCTTCTACGCGTGGTTCGCCACGGCACCGCTGATGCCGATCATCTCGGCCGACCTGCATTTCTCGAAGGCCGACGGCGCCAACATCGCCATCGCCGGCGTGTTCGCCACCATCCTCGCGCGCTTCGCCATCGGCCCGATGTGCGACAAGTACGGTCCGCGCATTACCTACACCATCCTGCTGGCCCTGGGATCGATCCCGGTGTTCGGCATCGGCTTCGCCTGGGACTACACGTCGTTTCTGGTGTTCCGCCTGCTCATCGGCATCATCGGCGCCTCCTTCGTTATCACCCAATTCCATACCTCGGTGATGTTCGCGCCGAACGTCGTCGGCACGGCCAATGCCACGGTCGGCGGCTGGGGCAATGCCGGCGGTGGCGTCACGCAGTCTGTTATGCCGCTGATCTTCGGCGGTCTCGTTGCCCTTGGACTCGCGAAAGGCGTGTCCTGGCGCTACGCCCAGATTGTTCCTGGCGTGCTGATGCTGATCGTCGCGGTGCTCTACTACAAGTACACGCAGGACACGCCCGAGGGTAACTTCTCGGACATGCGCAAGGCCGGCCTCTCGACCGCGGTCGGCAAGAAGGGCGGCCTCGGCGTCATGGCCGAAGCCGGCAAGAACTACCGCGTATGGCTACTCGGAGCCTGCTACGGCGCGTCGTTCGGCGTCGAACTCTTCGTGCACTCCGTTGCCGTGACCTACTACTACAACAAGTTCCATATGTCGGTGGAAAACGCTGGCTACGCTGTCGGCGCCTTTGGTCTGCTTGCCCTGTTCGCCCGCGCGCTCGGCGGCATCTGTTCCGACAGGGTCGCGATGTCCAAGGGGCTCCAAGGGCGTACCTGGCTCCTGTTCTCTCTCATGATGGGCGAGGGCATCTTCCTCATCGCGTTCTCGACGATGAACGTCGCGACGTTGGCGGTGACCTTCATGATCGTGTTCGGGCTATTCACCCACATGGCCTGCGGCTCGCTCTACGCCTTGGTGCCGTTCATCGACCGCAAGTGCCTCGGCGGTGTTTGCGGCATCATCGGTGCGGGTGGCAACATCGGCGGCGTGGCGGCGGGCTTCCTGTTGCGCGGCACCGGCGACATGCAGTTCTGCTTCAAGGTGCTCGGTATCGCGGCGATCTGCTGCGCCATTGGGGCCGCGACCATCCGCTTCTCGCTGAAGAAGCGAGCCGAGGAGCAGGCGCTCTACGACGAGGCCGTCGCCCAGCGTCGCGCCACCGCCGCGGGAGCCGTCCCCGCGATGGCGTAAGCCTCACCTGCTTTTGCAAATGGGCCGGGCTCGAAAGAGCCCGGCCTTGTCGTTTCTTGTTCTTGCGGCCTGCGACGCGCTAAGAGGATGCCACCCGGTGCGCGGTCCCCACCCGCCGGGCATCTCGTTCCCGCAAGCGATCACCATGCAGTTCCTCGATCAGGCTCGTGTCTACCTCCGCTCCGGCGACGGCGGGGCGGGGTGCGTCTCGTTCCGCCGGGAGAAATTCATAGAGTTCGGCGGCCCCGATGGCGGCGACGGTGGCAAGGGCGGCGACGTGGTCGTGGAATGCGTGTCGGGCCTGAACACGCTCATCGATTTCCGCTACCAGCAGCACTTTAAGGGCAAGACCGGCACCCATGGCATGGGGAAGAACCGTGCCGGCCCCAAAGGTCCCAACGCCGTGCTCAAGGTGCCGATCGGCACCCAGCTCATTGACGAGGGCGAGGAGGAGCCGTTCGCCGACCTGACCGAAGTCGGCCAGAGCGTGCGCGTCTGCCGCGGCGGCAACGGCGGCTTCGGCAACGCCTATTTCAAGAGCAGCACCAACCAGGCGCCGCGTCGCGCCAATCCCGGCGAGCAGGGCGAGGAGCGCACGATCATCCTGCGGCTCAAGCTGATCGCCGACGCCGGGCTCGTCGGCCTGCCCAATGCCGGCAAGTCGACCTTCCTGTCTGTGGTGTCGGCGGCCAAGCCCAAAATCGGCGACTACCCCTTCACCACGCTTCATCCGCAGCTCGGCGTCGTCGGCATCGACGAGCGCGAGTTCGTGCTTGCCGACATTCCCGGCCTGATCGAGGGCGCCCACGAGGGGATCGGGCTCGGCGATCGCTTCCTTGGCCATGTCGAACGCTGCCGCGTGATCCTCCACCTCGTCGACGCCAATGGCGAACACGCCGGGCGCGACTACAAGACGGTGCGCCACGAGCTCGAGGCCTATGGCGGCGGGCTTGTCGACAAGCGCGAGATCGTCGCGCTCTCCAAGGTCGACGTCACCGAGCCGGCTCATTTGAAGAAGCAAGTCGACCGCTTGCGGCGCGCCAGCGGCCAGACGCCGATGCGGCTGTCCTCGGCGACACGCAGCAACGTCAAGGAGTTGCTGCGTTCCCTCGTGCGGACCATCGATGGCCGTTTGAAGGACGACGAGGCCGAAGTCGCGGCACGCAGCGGAGCGCTTTATGATCCGGCGGCAAGCCGCTGAGCGCCGCGCCGCTTCGCTGCCTGCGACAAGCGGTCGGACGTCGCGTCGTTCCAGGGCGCCGACCTCGCCTTGCACGGTCCGATGCACTGCGATACCACGCGACGTGCCTTAGAACGGTTCTTGCCTTCGGCAAAATCGTGGCGGCAGTTGGTGCCGACGGCGACAAGGGCTGAACCATGCAGAGCATCCTCGGCGATTACCTGCCCCTGGTGATCTTCCTGGCCCTCTCGGCCTTCATCTCCGCCGCCCTGCTCGTCGCTCCTTTTTTGGTCGCCTACCAGAACCCCGATCCCGAGAAGCTTTCCGCCTACGAGTGCGGCTTTAACGCCTTCGACGATGCGAGGATGAAATTCGACATTAGGTTCTATCTCGTATCGCTGCTGTTCATCATCTTCGACCTCGAAGTCGCCTTCCTGTTCCCCTGGGCGGTCGCTTTCAGGCGGATCGGGCATCTCGGCTTCTGGTCGATGATCGTGTTCCTCGGAGTGTTGACGGTCGGCTTCGTCTATGAATGGAAGAAAGGCGCGCTCGAATGGGAGTGATCTCCGCGAGCCCAAACCTCGCACCGGC
>CAXTQM010000323.1:0-3324 GCA_964246205.1 uncultured Beijerinckiaceae bacterium
TGCGCACCGTCTTGCCGTATTGGATCGCCTTCTCGACAATGGTCGAGAACTGCGTATCGCGCTTGGCCTTGAAGCCGACGTTGCCCGGATTGATGCGGTATTTGTCGAGCGCCTCGGCGCAGGCTGGATGGTCGGTCAGCAGCTTGTGGCCGATGTAATGAAAGTCGCCGATCAGCGGCACGTGGCAGCCGATGCGCGCCAGCCGCTCCTTGATCTTCGGCACGGCGGCGGCGGCCTCGTCGCGGTCGACGGTGATGCGCACCATCTCGGAGCCGGCGCGGGCAAGGTTGGCGACCTGGCGCACCGTGGCGTCGATGTCGGCGGTATCGGTGTTGGTCATCGACTGCACGACGATGGGCGCGCCGCCTCCGACCGTCACCGCACCCTCGCCATGCCCTACTGTCACCGCGACGGTGCGATGGCGGGCGAGCGGCGCAGCACCGAACTCGTCGGGCTGCTCGCCGGGCGCGAGCGTGTCACCCGGCATATCCACCGGCTTGTCGTGCCCGATCATCTCGCTGATGAAGGAAGAAATGGTCATGGGACCCCGGGGTCTCGGCGCGCAGGCCAAATTTCGATCGGCATAACTCATCTGAGCGCTGGACGGAAGGCGAGCGAGCTGTCGCCGGCAGGCTGCTTCGCCAGTGCGGCGATCGCGTGGGGCTCGCGATCACATCGCTTCTGCGACGAAGGCCGTCTAGCCGGTTAAATCGGGCTATGGGATAAATGAAGTCTGACAGGTTCATTCACAAGTCGTTAAGTCGCCTTGACCGAAGGCTGTGTCCGCAAAAATCGAACCTCGAAATACCAGAGGGGTGAGCTTGGAGGACACGATGACAATGGTGCTCGAAGACCCGCGGTCGCAGACGGCCGACACCACGCACATCATCATCGCCGACGACCATCCGATGGTCCGCGGCGCGCTGCGGCAGGCTCTGACGTCGTCGTTCGGCCATATCGTCGTTCGCGAAGCCGGCGACCTGACCTCGCTCAGCAAGGCCCTGGCGGCGGACGAGCCCGTCGACCTTGTTCTGCTTGATCTCGCGATGCCGGGTGTCAGCGGTTTTTCCGGTCTGCTCTACCTGCGTTCGCAGCACCCCGAGATACCCGTCGTCGTGGTTTCGGCCACCGAGGATCGCACGGTGATGCGCCGCTGCATCGAGGTCGGCGCCGCCGGCTTCATCCCCAAGAGCACCGAGATAGGCGCGATGCGCGAGGCCATACGGATGGTGCTCGACGGCGAGATCTGGAGCCCGTCCGATTTCGACATGGTGCAGCCGCCTGACGCCGCCGTCGCCGACATGATGCGCCGGCTGAACAGCCTGACGCCGCAGCAGCTGCGCGTGCTGATGATGCTGTCGCAGGGCCTGCTCAACAAGCAGATCGCCTACGAGCTCAAGGTCAGCGAAGCGACGGTGAAGGCGCACGTCTCGGCGATCCTGCAGAAGCTCGGCGTCGACAGCCGCACCCAGGCCGTGATCGCGGTGTCGAAGATCGACCAGGGGCAGTTCAAGAAGGTCGCAACGGTGGCCTGATCGCGCCGCTCCCCAATTCCGCCGCCGAGCGGCGCCATACCGGCGACATTCGAAACATCCAGCGTCGCGGCGCCGCAAACCGAACCGGATCCTCGCCTTGACCGAACGTCCCTCCGAGCCGCCGCCCTACTGGACGCAGAGCGCGCCCGCGGCGCGTTGGCAGGAGCAGAACCGCACAACGCTCCGCCGCTTCCTCGGCGGTTCGCCGCTCGCCGTGCTGGTAAGACTGATCCTCGTGTCCTTCGTCGTCGGCGCGTTGCTGATGTGGTTGCGCATTACGCCCGCCGACGTTTTCGATGAAATGTCGGCTCTGGTCGGACGCCTGTACAATCTCGGCTTCCGATCGCTGCGCGACTTCGGCACCTATATCGTCGCCGGCGCCGTCATCGTCGTGCCGGTCTGGCTGGTGATCCGCCTGATCAGCTTTCGCGGCCGCTGATCCGCATTTGGCCCGATAGGCCACCATCGCGATCCGACTCGTTTCGTGCTCGTTCGCCGGGCGAGAACTGAGCAGTATCGGCCTTCCTGCGCTGGCCCTTCGTCGATCGTACCAGCGGCCGGATTTTCGTGGCGCAACCGCCCGACTTCGCTCTGTGACCCTTCTCGCCGCGGTGGCGGCGGGCGCGGCGAGGCGGCCACGATCGTCGGCGCGATCGGGACGGGGAGCCTCGCCTTATGGGCGGCAGACGAGATCCTGCGTGGGGCCAACCCCTGGTGTCGGCTGCAGGGTGGCACCGTCTTGCTGTGGCTGTACATCCGTGGCGTCCTCGCGCTGGCACACCAGGAGTAGGCGCTTCGCTGTGCAATGCGCCCTCCCACGCGTGCGACTCGGATTGCCTAGGGCTAAGCTCGCGTATATTCACGGGATCGAACGTTGACGGTTGAGGGTCGCATAGATGATACGGAAGGTCTTTCTCGGAGCCGGCGCGCTCGCCCTGCTCGCATCGACGTCGGCGCCAGCTTCGGCGCAGGTCGGCGACTTCTTCTGTTCGACCTTCTCGGTGTTTTGCCCTGATCCGCCGCCACCCCCGCCGCCGCTGCCGCCGGCTCCCATGGCCGACGCTTCGCCTGCGCCGATGAAGCATCGTGCCAAGAAACACAAAGCCAAGGTCAAGAAGGAAGCCGCCGCTCCGGCCGCCGCGCCCGCACCGCAGTAGTCTCAACAAAAAGGCCGGCGTGATCGCCGGCCTGTGCCACTTGGGCGATCGGCAGTCAGCCCGTGATGTCGTTGCCGTTGAACCATTGCGCGATCTCTACTTGCGCGGTCTCGACGGCATCCGACCCGTGCGCAGAGTTCTCGCCAACCGAGATCGCGTGCTCCTTGCGGATCGTGCCGGCCTCGGCCTTGGCCGGGTCCGTGGCGCCGAGTACGTCGCGATATGTCTTGATGGCGTTTTCGCCTTCCAGCACCTGCACTACCACCGGGCCGGCAATCATCGTCTCGACCAGTTCTCCGAAGAACGGCCGCGCTCTGTGCACGCCGTAAAATGTCTCTGCCTGCGCCTTGGTCATGAGCACGCGTCGTTGGGCGACGATGCGCAACCCGGCCTTCTCGATCATCGCGTTGACGGCACCCGTCAGGTTGCGGCGCGTGACGTCCGGCTTGAGGATAGAAAAGGTGTGTTCAATCGCCATGCTGCGGAAGTCCTGCCGTTAAGGTGGTAAGAGCGCCGCGCTTGTAGCCAGGGGGTGCCTGCGGTGCAAGCAAAGGGACATGCCCGCGATGGGTCGTGGCCGCGACGTCTTCGCAGCTCTGAGACGCTCTGGAGTGGCATACGAGCGTCAGCTG
>CAXTQM010000324.1:0-3318 GCA_964246205.1 uncultured Beijerinckiaceae bacterium
GGCAGGTGTGCCAGTCGTTGATGGTGGTGTGGTACTGCAGGCCGGGATCGGCCGAGTGCCAGGCGGCGTGGCCGATCTTGTCCCACAGCTCGCGCGCGGGCAGCACCTTGTGTGGTTTGCCCGTGATGCGCTTGGTCAGCGTCCAGTCCGCATCGTCCTCGACCGCGCGGAGGAACTCGTCGGTGATGCGGACGGAGTTGTTGGAGTTCTGGCCGGCCACCGTGAGATAGGCGTCGCTGTCCCAGTCCAGCGTGTAGGTGTCGAGCGCGACGTCCTTGAACCCCTGGCGGGCGTATTGGATGATCTTCCTGATGGAGGCGTCGGGCACGAAGGCGCGGCGCGCGAGCTTGATCTCGCGCTTCAGCGCCGGGTTCTTCTCCGGGTTGAAACAGTCGTCGCCGTGGCCCTCGCAGTTCACGCAGGCCTTGAGGATGGCCTTGAGGTGCTTCGACAGCGCCTTGGAGCCGGCGACGAGGCAGGCGACCTTGTCCTCTTCCTTCACCTTCCAGTCGATGTACGCCTCGATGTCGGGATGGTCGACGTCGACCACTACCATCTTGGCGGCGCGGCGCGTGGTGCCGCCGGACTTGATGGCGCCGGCGGCGCGGTCGCCGATCTTGAGAAAGGACATCAGGCCGGACGACTTGCCGCCGCCGGAGAGCCGCTCGTTCTCGCCGCGCAGCTTGGAGAAGTTGGACCCGGTGCCCGAGCCGTACTTGAACAGCCGGGCCTCGCGCACCCACAGGTCCATGATGCCGCCCTCGTTGACGAGGTCGTCCTTCACGCCCTGGATGAAGCAGGCGTGCGGCTGCGGGTGCTCGTAGGACGAGGCCGAGGCGGTCAGCACGCCGGTCTGGAAGTCGACATAATGGTGGCCCTGGCTTGGGCCGTCGATGCCGTAGGCCCAGTGCAGGCCGGTGTTGAACCATTGCGGCGAGTTCGGCGCCGCCATCTGCTTGGCCAGCATATAACGCAGCTCGTCCATGAAGGCCTGCGCGTCGTGCTCGGTGTCGAAATAGCCGCCCTTCCAGCCCCAGTAGGTCCAGGTGCCGGCGAGACGGTCGAACACCTGGCGCGCGCTCATCTCCGGCCCGAAGCGCTCCGCCTCCGGCAGTTCGGCCAGGGCGGCTTCGTCGGCGACGCGGCGCCACAGGAACGACGGCACGTCGTTCTCCTCGACGCGCTTCAGGCGCGCCGGCACGCCGGCCTTGCGGAAGTATTTCTGGGCGATGACGTCGGAGGCGACCTGGCTCCACGCCGCCGGGATCTCGATGCCGTCGAGCAGGAACACCACCGAGCCGTCGGGATTGCGGATCTCGCTCTTGGCCGCGCGGAATTCGATGGCGGCGTAGGGCGACTGGTCGGCTGACGTGAAGCGGCGTTCGAAGCGCATCGAATATCCCCGGGGAGTGACGAAGTCGGCCCTGATACGGAGTATGCTCCGATTCCGGGAAAACGCTAACGGTAGTCCGCCCTTTTCTGTGGACCGCTAGATATTGGTGTTCCCTGGTAAGTGTGGGAAGAGCGGGGATATCGTGACGGCGCGTCGCACGACGGCGCGACTCTATTCCGCCGCCAGAACCTGCCGCCTTCCGACGAGCGCCTCGACGATGTCGCGGTCGGCCGCCGTCGAGGATCGTAGACGATCATGCCGAGATCCGGCCACCCCTGACGGCGAAGGGCCTTCGTGCCGAGATGCCCGCACGGCGTGTGCAGGCGCTGTGGACGTATCGGGGAGAAGACCGGGATCGCAGCGAAGCTGGTGGTGGTGGGCCTTGTGTCCAACGGCTTCAGCATCGCCGACCCGGAGGATGCCGGCATGCTCGACATCGGCGGCTTCGACACGGCGGCGCCGGCGCTGATCGCGGATTTCCTCCGCGGCTGGAACGGAGGGAGCGGCGGTACGCCGCCGCTCCCTACAGAGGAGAAGCTCGCGCCGATCGAGGTACAAGGTGCACGCTTGCTGCCTTTGAAGGTCGTACCGTGTTGACCCTGTTCCCAGACGGCCGGGGTCAGGGCTTCGGGGGCGCGGGAGGCTCCGCGGTCTGAGACGGCGCTGCCGCCGGCTTGTCCACCGGCGCGGGTTGGCCCGCCTGGGCGGCGGTCGCGGCGGCGTTGAGATGAATGGGCTTCTTGGGCGAAATGCCGGCGTTCTTGTCCATGCCGGGCTTGATGACGCGGTAGAGCTGGAAAGTCTCGCCTTCGTA
The DNA here is from genome assembly GCA_964246205.1 of uncultured Beijerinckiaceae bacterium. GTDB lineage: Bacteria > Pseudomonadota > Alphaproteobacteria > Rhizobiales > Beijerinckiaceae > RH-AL1. The sequence continues at coordinate 2,208 of CAXTQM010000324.1, forward strand.
GGCGGTCTTCAGCTTGTCCGGCATCGGATTGTCGGAATCCACGTCGGTGAACAGCAGGTAGACGTAGTCGTATTTCTTCAGCCAGTCGTGCCAATAGGCGCCGTCGTCGGTGCCGCGGCCGACGGCGTCGATGACGAGCTGGTCGATCGTCGGCGGCGTGCCGTCCTCGGTGTCGACGAGCTTCCGGTACTCGGGCCGCACATGCATGATCTGCTTGCCGGCGGTGGTGAACGCCGTGGTGATCAGCGCCTGGCGCTCGATGATCGCCAGCGAGACGGCGTGCACCAGCCCGAGGTGCTCGACCTCGTTGGGCATGTTGTTGTCCATGTAGGCGACGAGGATCTTGGAGCCGGGCGCGATCTTGCGCACCGATTCCTTCATCTCCATCATCGCCGGCGCGGCATTGGCCCAGGCGATGTCGACCTCGGCGACGCGGGCGCCAAGCAGGCCCAGGCTCGCCACCAGGAACAGCCGCCGCTGGTTCTCCTGCTGGAACTCGAGCCGGAAGCAGGCCAGCACGAAGAAGGCGATGGCGATCGGCAGGCGCTGATCGGCGAGATAGGAGGCAAACAGCATCCGCGGCAGCGCTGCGTAGACGAGACCGCCGACGATCAGCAGGATCACGAGCACCGGATGGATCTTAAGAAGGCGACGCCGCGCCGCCCAAACTCCGGCTGCGGCGACGAGGAAGGTCAGCGCGAAGGCCACGATGTCGGAGTACGTCTCGATGACGTAGAGCAGGCCGTCGAGCTTGCCGTTGGACTGCCAGTCCCATTCCTTGGCATGGTCCCAGGTCGAGCTGGTGACGAGGAAGCCGGCGAGCGGCAGGAACGGCAGCCCGGCGCAGCAGAACTCCGCGACGCGGCGAGGCCAAGGCGCCTTGGCGACGCTGGTGGCCCAGTACATCTCGAAGGCCAGGAGGCCGATGCCGTATACGCCCACGGTGAAGAGGTGGCAAAGGTAGAGCGCCACTGCGAACAGGGCGGAGGCGAGGTATCGCCAGGGCCACGCCTTCTCGCGAAGGGCAATCCAGGCGGCGAGGCCCCAGAGCGCCAAGCCGACGCCGAAGAAGTAGTTCATGATCCCGATCAGGAACATGTAGTTGTAGAGC
>CAXTQM010000325.1:0-3307 GCA_964246205.1 uncultured Beijerinckiaceae bacterium
TGGCGCAAGCACGGCACCTGCTCCGGCCTGAGCCCCTTCGAATATTTCGCCGCCGTCAAAGGCGCCCGCGACGCGGTGACGGTGCCCGACCGCTTCAAGGACCCCCACGCCGATCAGCATGTCTCGCCCAACGACGTGGTGCGCGCCTTCACCGAGGCCAACCCGCGGCTGCGCCCGGGCATGCTCGCCGCCGTCTGCAGGGACGGAACGCTCGACGAGGTGCGGATCTGCTTCGCCAAGGACCTCAAGTCCTACCAGGCCTGCCCGGAGGTCATCGGCGACAGATGCCGCGGCGGCGACATCGACGTGCCGCCGGTGCGCTGAGGAGCCGTGTTAGACTAGAAGATCCTTTGGAAACCGAAGCGTAGCGGGAACTTGGCAGAAACGTGGCGGTTGCGGACGGGTACAAACCTGGAGGCACCCACCATGGGCGTCGGCAATCTACTTTATTGGGCTTTAATCTTTCTCGTCATCGCCATCATCGCCGGTTTTCTCGGTTTCGGCGGAGTGGCTGGCGGCGCCTCGAGCATCGCGCATATCATCTTCTGGGTGGCGATCATCCTGCTGATCGTATCGCTGGTCATGAACTTCGTCCGGCGCTGACACCAAGCGGAGGAGCAGGCGCCGGCGCGAACCTTTCGCGTCGGCGCTTGCTCTTCCACGGCGGTCCATGCGTTTGTAGCGCATTGCTTCGCGAGTCGCGTCGTGACCGCAGACCTCAACCTCACTGACAATCAGAGCCGCAGCATTGCCCACGCGGTGCGAGAGGCCTTGGCACGTCGCCGGCAGTCGCGCCAGAGCCTCGCCGATGCCGCCCGCATCTCGATTTCGACGCTCGAGAAAGCTCTCGCCGGGCGTCGCCCTTTCACGCTCGCCACCACGGTACGGCTGCAGGAGGCGCTCGGCGTTGGACTGCGCGGCAGCGCGGCGACAGGCGCATCGAAGCCCGCCGGCACCTTCGGTGCTTATCCACGGGAAGGCGTGGCTTGGCTCGAGGGACGCTATCTGACGCTGCGCCCGTCGTTCGGCGCGCCCGACGCCATCTTCGTCTATTGCACGGAGATCGCCTGGGAGCCGGCCGAGGACCGGCTGGTGTTCAGAGAGGCCGAGCGGCTCGACGCGCCGTTTGCCCAGTCGGGCTTCGTTTCGGTGCCGCCGCAGTCGGGCACGGTCTACCTCGTCACCGACGTGCTGGGGCAGTACCGGCTGGCCATGCTCGGCCGGCCCACGATCCGCGGCGAGATGTATGGTATCCTGACGACGCTCAACGTCGGGCGCGGCGGCCAGCTGACCCCCACGGCCTGCCCGCTGGCGTTGGTGCCTGAGGCCCGCATCACCGCGCCGCGCGGGATCTACGGCCGCGTGACCCCGCTGCACCAGACTTGGGCGCTTTGCCGCTCGCACTTGCGCCACGTCGCCGAAGACGGTTTTGGCGCCTTCTTCTGCTGCCCGGACTGAGCAGCACGGGCTCTCTAAAGAAGCACTGCCTTCCTATGACAATCTCCCGAGGGTATTGTGAAAATGCGATCCTCGATGCGGAACCAACCAGTTGCTTGGCCAACGAATGCCGCAGCCACGATCCCCCATGGTGTAATGGCGAGAAAAATGATGGCGCCCAGCACGATGGCTATGAGCGGAAGGGCTCGCATGGCGTACTCTTACGCAAAAGGAAGCTCGCCGATTGACTGGTTTCAGCCGGCCTCGGCCACCGTCAGGCCAGGAACGAGCGCACCGCTCGGCAGCCTCGCGTGAGGGTCGCTCTCGAACGGCATGCCGATCAGGCTGGCGAAGCTGGCGCAAGGCTCGGGCTCCATGTGCGTGTCGAGGCCGAACACGCAATCGGCCTCCTCCAGCTCGGCGAAGGTGCCGAACAGGCGGTCCCAGATGGAGAGCACTCCGCCGAAGTTCTGGTCGGTGTACGGCAGCACGTAATGGTGGTGCACGTGGTGCAGGTTCGGTGTAATTAAAACGAAGCCGAGCCAGTGTGCCAGCCGCTGAGGCATGCGGACGGCGGAATGGGCGAGCACCGCCGAGACGGTCTCCGCCGCCTGGCGCAGCAGCAGCACCTCGTATGAGGCGCCGAGCAGCAGCGTCCACAGTACCAGGAATAGGCCGCGCACGATGGTCTCGCCGGGGTGCTCGCGCACCGTGGTCGAGGAATCCACGACCTGGTCGGTGTGATGCACCAGGTGGAAGCGCCACAGCCAGGGCGTATGGTGCATGAAGCGATGGTAGACGTAGTCGCCGAGATCGAGCAGCACGAAAACGAGGCCGTAGCGCAGCCAGACACCGTCCGGCGCGGGGAACAACCAGACCAAGCCGAAATGCATGGTCGTCGCCCAATGTGAGGCGGCGAGACAGGCGGCGCTAAGCCCCAGCTCGACCGGCAGCGCGGTCAGGACGAAGAGGGCATTGAGCGAGCTATGCCGCAGCTTGGTGCCGTCGGGCAAGGCGATGAGCACGCGCTCCACCGCCCAGAGTATCGAGACGCAACCGGCGAAGATCAGGATTTGCGCGGCATCCGAATGCCGGAAGAAGAAGTCTGCCATGAAGCTCGCGCTCGAATGCCAACCGCCCACTCCGCTCGTGGGTCATGACAAAGGGAGCGAAACATCTATCACGTGGAAAGACAGCCAATCACGACTATTTGATCTGAATGGCTGTACCGTAGGCTCAGGTGCATTCGCGCCACAATCAAATCATCGTTTTTGCGGCAGGTTGTCCGGCTGTGCGAAACGCATGCTGATCTCCGGACGCCGCGCCGACTCGGCGCCGACGCCGAGGATCGAAACGCGAAACGCGGCGCTGCCTGCGATGGCGGCAAGCCCCGCGAGGCTCGAGAGTCGACCGGAACCGCGCCCGCTCAATCGCGACGCGGCCAGGAGGCCGAGCGGCAGCACGACGCCGGCACCCTCGGCGCCGTAGCGCTCCACCTTGCCCCAAGGACCGGAGCGGCCCTTTTCGATACCCGCCTGCACGAAACGCGCATCTGTCGCCACGCCGGCGGCGAGTTCGACCGTGAGCGCTGCGATGAGGAGGTTCTCGAGAGAGCGGCGCTTGGCAATGCTCTTCTCGCCGAGCGCCAAGGCCGCGGCGGCGGTGGCGATCGAGGAGGAGCCGAAGCGGACCGCCAGCGGGCGCGGCGCCGCCGCCCAGAGCGGCGTCGAGGTCGCCGATACGAGCGCCGCCGTGTAGGTGCAGAGCCCAGCGCCGGTGATCGCCGCCGGCACCTGCGCCGCCGTGGCGAGCGGGCGCGGCCAGCGCCAGCGCGGCCTCAGGTCGGTGGCGATCTGCGCCAAGCCGGCGA
>CAXTQM010000326.1:0-3305 GCA_964246205.1 uncultured Beijerinckiaceae bacterium
GCGGCATGAGCAGCAGTTACGTGTATCACTTCGGCGCCGCCCGCGCCTTCGCCTCGCGCCAGCATGCCGGGGCCGGCCTCACCTATCGCGCCGACGCGCTGTTCCTGGCGCCATGGCGCTGGCCGCTCCATGTCCCGGCCGCCTTCGTACTGGCGCTGGACTGAGGCACGGTCACCGCGCCTTGCGCGCGCAGAGGCCGCCCATGGCGACGTCCTCCTGCGAATATTGCAGCCCATGCCAAGAAAACGGGTCCGCCGCGGAAGCGCCGGCGGCGGCGAACACCGCGACATCCATGCTGCCACACTCCGGACGAGGCGCCATCGACTTGTCGGCCTGCGCCAGCAGCCCGGGGCCCTCGCGCCAGTCGAGCGGCACGGCGCCGGTGGCGAGCGTGCGGAACGTGCGCGGATCGAGCGCGAGCACCGTCGCCTGACCGGCGGAGCGGTCGGTCACCGTCACCAGCGTGTCGGTGGCCGCGTCATAGGCCCAGTCGATGCCAAAGGACTCCAGGATCGAGTGCTCGGCGGTGTGCTGGCCGAAGGCGCGATCCTCCCAACCGCGCCCGGTGAACTCCTGGATGCCGGTGGCGAAGCTCGGATCCTTCGAGCGCAGCACGAACTGGCCGGCGCCGTTGACCGGGTTGGCGCCGGCCCCCGTGCTGTCGCTGAAGGCGAGGTAGACATAAGGCGCCACATACACCGCCGCCGGCTGGCCGGCGCCGTAGGTCAGCTTGCTCTTCTCCCAGTTCGGGTTGGTCTTGGCCGCGATCACGATCGGCCGGCCACCATCGAGGCGGGTGAAGTGCACGGGGTCGTCGCCCACCGCGACGCCGACCGCCGTGAGGCCGCTGTCGGGCTTGGGCAGGCCGCCGTAATAGAGATAATATCTGCCGCCGATCTTCACGACGTTGGGATCGCAGGCGTGCGTGCCGTCGAATTTGTCCGCCGATCCGCTCGGCGCCATCGCCCGGTCGAAGCCGGTCCTGCCCTCGCCGTGCCAGGGCCCTTTCAGGTCCGACGCCTCGGCGTGCAGCACATAGTCGCCGGCAACGCCGGCGCACCAGTAGAGATGATAGGATTCGCCGTCGCGGATCACCGCCGGCGCGTAATTGTAGGAGCCGCGCGTCAGCACGGTCGCGTCGCGCGCGAGAACTCTCGTGGGAGCGAAAGCGGGCAGCGAGGCGTCGGCCGCCGCTTGCCTCACGCCAGCCGGAAGGACGATGGCGAGGAGGGCAGCCGCCAGACATCGCATCGCGGTGCGAGCCGTCACCGAACCTTGCGTGTGCTTCGTCATCCGCCGCTCCCGCGCCTCGCCCGGCATGGCGCGTCACTCCGCCGAAAGCATGGCCCTAGCGAAACGCGCGGCAGGACTCGTCGAGAAGCACCTCGCCGTGGGCGTTGTCCCATTGCGTGAGGACGCGGCTGCGCGCGAGCAGGACGAAACCCGGCGCCGCCGTGTCGCCGGTGCCGACCACCACGATCGTCACGTCGGACATGTCCATCGGCTTCAGCGCCTCGGCGACGATCTCGAAAGGATTGTAGCCGGCAAGATCGTCGCCGGCGATCGGCATCGCCATGTAGCGCGGCGCCCTCGGCAGCACGCGCACGGGCACGAAGCGGCCGGGGTGCATCGTGCCGGCGAGGTCGGCTAGCGAGCGTTTCACGTCGGGCCGCACGCAGCCGATATGGATGTGCAGCTGATCCTGGCTGCGACCAGGCTTGGAATTGATGGCCATGGCGATGTCGGCGCGGTCGGGCTTCTGCGTCAGGTCGTCGGCGATGTAGTGGCGCGAGGCCCAGGCATCGGCGAAGTAGTTCGGCGCGCCGGGCTCCACTAGGCGCGGGGCCTCAATACCGATGGTGCGCACCGTCGGCGTGACGATCACGTGGAGTCGCTCGAACGGGGCGCGCAGCACGACGAAGCCGCGCTCGTCGCCCTGTGCATTATCGACCGCGAGGCAGGGAAACGAGATGCCGGTCAGGCCGTGATCGGCGACGCAAGTCTGTACCACGCGCCACAACAGCCCGCGCTCGCCCGCCGCCGCGGGCGCGACGATGACGAGCAGCAGGGCGCAACTTAAGGCGAAGCGATGGATCATGAGCGCTGGAGATCTATCGCAACACTCCTTGTTGCACGATGAACGAGCGTCACGCGACAGAGGTCTTCATAGGCTTGGCTGACCCGATCGGGAAGGCCTCTAGCTGACTTCGAGTTAGGTCATCGGCTCATTGGCCCGCAACCAGATGCGGATCGACGCGAGCCGGATCGAGGCGAGGAAGTCTGTCGTCGCGTTTGTCGTAGCGCGTCGCGACGGCTCTGAAGTGCTTGAGCTTGTTGAAGAAGCGCTAGACGAGATTATGCTGCCGCTTTGATGTTGGCCCATGCACCGACGGCCTTCGCCTCCTCGCGACCCTTGATCGAGTCGTAGGCTCGATCGGCCATCAGGATGGAGCCCGCCGCGAGCGTACCGAGCATGTCCTCGGCGCTTCGCTCGTCGTGGGCTTGGGCAAGCCGTCCGCGTCGACAAACGGCGTGGATTCCCGTCTCATCACGCCCGCGTACAATTCGTGCGCGCCGCGGTCTTGACACGATGGGACGCTTGCCTCTTCCACGGCCCGCGCTGCCTATGCGCTGGCACCCTTCGAACGAGCCGGACCCATCAAGGTCACGAAGCCCGGGCTTCCCGGCCTTCCGGGCTGCCGTGAGATGTGGAAAAAAGCGGACGATCTGTCTGCTATCGAAACCGGACAGCTAAACGTGCTCGCTACAGCCCGCGCGCAGCGGCGCGCTCCGGGCCTCGAACGCGATAGACGCTGACGGGCGAAGCGCCGGCGGCGATGCTATAGCCCTGCCATGACCGCCGTGCTCCCCGCAGCCGACGCCACCCTCGTCGCCGAGGTGCTGATCCCCGTCGCCGTGGACCAGGCGTACTCCTACCTTGTCGGCGACCTCGCCCTGCAGCCCGGTGATCTGGTCGAGGTGCCGCTAGGGCCGCGCACCACGATCGGCGTGGTGTGGAGCATCGGCCCGCTCACCGGCCACCGGCCGCGGCTGAAGCCGGTGGCAGCTCGCGCCGACGTGCTGGCGCTGACGAAGACCCTGCGCGATTTCGTCGACTGGGTGGCGCGCTGGACGGTGAGCCCACGCGGCACGGTGCTGCGCATGGCGTTGCGCGCGCCCTTCGTCGGCGAGCCGGCGGCGCCGCGCTTCGGCGTGGTGGCCTCCGGTACCGCGCCCGCGAAACCCACGCCTGCCCGACTTCGTGCGGTGGACGCCGCCGCCAGGGAGCCGCTGCTCGGCAAGAC
>CAXTQM010000327.1:0-3301 GCA_964246205.1 uncultured Beijerinckiaceae bacterium
ACGAACGGCAGCTCCTCGGGCGGCGGCGGCGGCACGTCGTAGGCGATGGCTTGGAAGTCTGACGGCGGCACCCGCGGGGCGGTCAGCCCCGCCAGGCGCAGCCGCGCGTCGCTGACGTGCGGTCCGTGCGGGTAGCGCTCCAGGTAGGACCAATAGGCCGGCGGCGTGTCGACCGAGATCGTGTGGCGCCAGGTGAGCGCCTCGCGCCGGGCGGCGAGCAACACGCGGGCGCGCTTTCCCAGCGGGTCCTGGCCGTAGCTCGTGACGAAGCTTTGATAGGACTCGTACGAGTCGCGGGCGACGGCGGCGGTATAGGCCTGCTTCACCGGCAGCTCGCCGATCGGCTTGGTGGTGAGCGCCGCCACCTGCTCCGGCGTGGCGGCCGGCGCCGGCGCGCCCTTGCCGCGGACGAAGAAGCGGAAGTCGGCGTCGATCTTCGATGCGTCCCAGGGGATCTCCGCTCCCTTGGTTTGCTCGTTGACCCGCAGGCGCACGCGGTCGAACGCCTCGTCCGGCGTAAGGCCGCCGTCGCGGAGCTCGGCGGAGAGAGATTGCGCGAAGACGCCGTAATTGCCTTTGCCCACGGGCGCGACGGTGCCGGGCGCGGCGTTGTAGGCGACGAGCGAGCCGGGCGTCGCATCCTGCAGGTTGAGGCCGCCGGCGAGCGGCGGGCCGCTCACGTCGAAAGGCAACTGGTAGGCAGCATCGAAGACCATGAACCGCGCCTTGAGGTTCAAGGCGACGAGCGGACCTGTCAGGTCGCTGAGGCGGATGGTCTCGATCGGGATGTCGGCGGCGCGCGAAACATTCGCGCCGATGGGTACGTAGTAGTTGTCGCTGCCGTACTGCAGGCCGTAGCCGGCCATGTAGACGAAGGCCACCGTGTCGGGACCGGCGTCGGTCACGCGCTTCAGGAAGTCGGCGTAGGATTGCCGCAAGGTTTCGGCATCGAGATCGCGGGCCCCGACGACGTCGAAACCGGCGGCCTGCAGCGTCTGCGCAACCAAGCCGGCATCGTTGGCGGCGGTCGGCAGGGCGCCGGCGGCGTAGCTCTCGTTGCCGATCACGAAGGCGATGCGCTTCTCGCCCTTGGCCAGATCGGCGGTCGTCGGCGGGGCGGCACCTTGCCCAGGCTTGGGCTGGGGGAGAGCGTCGGACTTTGGCGCTTCGGGCTTGCTCGTATCGGCCTTGGGCGCGTCGGCTTTGGGCGCGTCTGCGACCGGACCAGGAGAGGAAGGCACAGGCGGCTTGGGCGCATCCTGTGCGGTGGCCGTAACGGGGAGTCCACCGAGGGCGAAGAGGACGAGGAGAGCCGGAAGCAGGCGCATCGCGATTCAATCCTGGACAGCGGGGGCGATCTAATTGGGCGATGGGACCGAAAGCAACATGGCCTGGAACGCGACATGGTCGTACACCTCGCGCAAGGCGACGACGGAAACGAACGCCAGGGAGATTCAGGGTACGATGACCGATGCAACGGCCGACACCGACGCCATGGTAGGAAACGCTCCGCCGCAGCGTCGCCTGATTTATCGCCACAGCATCTGGGTCAGGGTGACGCACTGGGTTTGGGCGCTCTCGCTCGTGATCCTGTTCATGAGCGGCCTTCAGATCTTCAACGCCCACCCGAGCCTCAATTTCGGCGACGCCACCCAATGGGATGCGAAGGCGACCGGGCCGGATCGCATGGTCCTCAACATCGACAACGACGGCGACAAGGGCGTCACGCAGGTGCTCGGGCACGCGTTCAATACCACGGGCGTGCTCGGCGTCTCGAACACCAGCGACGGCCCCGCCGCGCGCGGCTTCCCGGGCTGGCTGACGCTGCCTGCGTCGCAGGATCTCGCCACCGGCCGACGCTGGCACTTCATGTTCGCCTGGATCCTGGCGATCAACGGGCTGATCTACATCGTCTATAGCCTCGTCAGCGGACACTTCGTGCGCGACCTTGTTCCCCGCCTGCGCGAGTTCGCCGACATCCCGCGCGACATCGTCATGCACCTCCGATTGCGCTTCGCGCACGGTGCCGACGCGCCGCAGTACAATATTCTGCAGAAGCTCACCTACGGGCTGATCCTGTTCGTGGTGCTGCCCGTCATGGTGCTGGCGGGGCTCGAGATGTCGCCGCGGATCGATGCTGCGCTGCCGTGGCTGCGCGTGCTGTTCGGCGGTCGCCAGAGCGCGCGCACCATCCACTTCATCCTGGCCTGGTCGCTTGCCGGCTTCCTCCTCCTTCACCTGGTGATGGTCGTGGTGTCCGGGCTTCTCAACAACATGCGTTCGATGATCACCGGGCACGCCGCCGTGACGGAGGAATGACCATGGGCTTCAAGCTCGATCGCCGCACCTTTGTCGCAGGCGCCGCCGGCCTGGCGCTCGCCGGCTGCGACCGCCTCGCCGGCACCAAGCAGGGCCAGCAGGCGCTGGGCGTCGATGCCGACCAGACCGGGACCCACGCCGACGGCGTCGGCTCCGAACTTACCTGGGAAGCACAGAAGGCGCTGCCGACCGGCGAGCTCGCACCGGAGTTCCCGACCTCCCAGATCAGCCAGTTCTTCAAGCCCAACGGGTCGATCGATCCCAAGGACCCGGCCTACAAAGCGCTCGTCAAGGAGAAGTTCGTGAGCTGGTCTATGCCGGTCGGCGGCCTCGTCGAGACGCCGAAGTCGTTCACCCTCGCCGACCTAAAGGCGATGCCGGCCAAGACGCAGATCACTCGCCACGATTGCGTCGAGGGCTGGAGCTGCATCGGGCAATGGACCGGCGTGCAGTTGCAACATGTGCTCGATCAGGTCCGCCCGAAGCCGGAAGCGCGCTTCGTGGTGTTCCACTGCTTCGACCGCTATGCCACAGACTATACGACCGATGCGCCCGACTCGACGATGGACCCGTCGCAATCGCCGGTGTTCTACGGGTCGATCGACTCCCGCGTCGAAGCTCACCATCCGCAGACCCTGCTGGCCTACGGCTTCAACGGCGCCGACCTCCCGGTCGAGCACGGCGCGCCGCTGCGACTACGGCTGGGGCGCCAGCTCGGCTACAAGAACACCAAGTACATCAAAAGCATCGAGCTGGTCTCGAGCTTCAAAACGCTTGGCCAGGGCAAGGGCGGCTACTGGGAAGACCAGGGCTACGAGTGGTACGGCGGCATCTGAGCCGAAGCGCCGCTCAGCTCGAGCGGCGCAGCTCGTAGGCCTGAAGGTGGCAGTAGGCCACCTTCAGGAGGTCGGTCGGCACGCCGAGCGCGGTGCCGCGCCGGACCATGTCTCCCTGCAGGTGGTCGGCCTCGATGCGACCACCG
>CAXTQM010000328.1:0-3298 GCA_964246205.1 uncultured Beijerinckiaceae bacterium
GCGCCACGGCTTGGCCAAGGAGCGCGAGACCGAGGGTGGCCTGATCGAGCTCGCCTACGACCGCGGCTTGCCGCTGGTCGCCACCAACGAGCCGTACTTCGCCGCGCTGTCGGACTATGAGGCACACGACGCGCTGATCTGCATCGCCGAAGGCGCGGTGATCGGCCAGGCCGAGCGCCGGCAGCTCTCGCCCGAGCATCGCTTCAAGACACGGGCGGAGATGCTGGCGCTCTTCGCCGACCTGCCGGAGGCGACGGCCTCGACGATCGAGATCGCGACGCGCTGCGCCTACCGCCCGCGCACGCGCAAGCCGATTCTGCCGGCCTTCACCACGGGTGCGGCATCCGATGAAGCGGCCGAGCTGGTGCGCCAGGCGGAGGAAGGGCTCACCGCCCGTCTGAAGGCGCGCGGCATGGCACCCGGGCTGGAGGAGCAGGTCTACCGCGACAGGTTGGCCTTCGAACTGACCGTCATCGCCAACATGAAGTTTCCCGGCTACTTCCTGATCGTCGCCGACTTCATCAAGTGGGCGAAGGACCAGGGCATTCCCGTCGGCCCGGGCCGCGGCTCTGGCGCCGGCTCGCTCGTCGCCTACGCGCTCACCATCACCGATCTCGATCCGCTGCAGTTCGGGCTGCTGTTCGAGCGCTTCCTCAACCCCGAGCGCGTCTCGATGCCGGATTTCGACATCGACTTCTGCCAGGACCGCCGCGAGGAGGTGATCCGCTACGTGCGCGAGCGTTACGGCGCCGACCGGGTCGCGCAGATCGTCGCGTTGGGATCGTTCCTGGCACGCGGGGTGGTGCGCAACGTCGGTCGCGTGCTGGAAATGCCGCTCGGCCAGGTCGACAAGCTGGCCAAGCTCATCCCCGCGATTCCCGGCAAGCCGATCACGCTCAAGCAGGCGATCGCCGACGAACCGCGGCTCAAGGAAGCCGCTGAGGCCGACCCGAAGGTCGAGCGGCTGCTCGTGCTTTCGCAGACGCTCGAAGGTTTGTATTCCAATGCCTCGACCCATGCCGCGGGCGTGGTCATCGGCGATCGGTCGCTCGACGAGTTGGTGCCGCTCTACCGCGACTCCAACGCCGTGATGCCGGCCACGCAATTCGACCTGAAATGGGTCGAGCAGGCTGGTCTGGTCAAGTTCGACTTTCTCGGCCTGAAGACGCTGACCACGCTGTCGACGGGCGCGAAGCTTCTCGCGCAACGCGGCATCGACGTCGATTTCGAGAAGATCGGCCTCGTCGACGACAACACCTACAAGATGCTGGCACGCGGCGAGACGCTGGGCGTGTTCCAGCTGGAATCCGCCGGCATGCGCAGGGCGCTTGTCGAGATGCGCGCCGATCGTTTCGAGGACATCATCGCTCTGGTGGCGCTCTATCGTCCCGGCCCGATGGCGATGATCCCGGTCTATTGCGCGGTCAAGCTCGGTGAGCAGGAGGCTGACTACATCCACCCGATGATCGAGGGCGTGCTGAGGGAGACCCACGGCGTCATCATCTACCAGGAACAGGTGATGCAGATCGCGCAGATCCTGTCGGGCTACTCGCTCGGCGAGGCCGACATGCTGCGTCGCGCGATGGGCAAGAAGATCAAGGCGGAGATGGACGCGCAGCGCGAGCGTTTCGTGACCGGCGCGGTCAAGACCGGCCTCAAGGACAAGCAGGCCTCCGACATCTTCGACCTTCTCGCGAAGTTCGCCGATTACGGCTTCAACAAGAGCCATGCCGCGGCCTATGCCGTACTTACCTTTCAGACGGCCTGGATGAAGGCCAACCATCCCGTCGAGTTCCTGGCGGCGTCGATGACGCTCGACAAGGGCAATACCGACAAGCTCGCCGAATTCGCCAACGAGGCGCGCCGCATCGGCGTCACCATCCAGCCGCCCTCCGTGGTTCACTCGGGCGTGAATTTCGACGTGGCTCGCGGAGCCGACGGCACGCTCGCCATGCGCTACGCGCTCTCCGCCATCAAGGGCGTCGGCGACGGGCAGGCGCAGGGCATCGTGGCGGCGCGTGGCGAGCGCCCGTTCAAGGACCTCGCCGATTTCGCCAGCCGCCTCAACCCGCGCGACGCCAACAAGCGCGTGCTGGAGAGCCTCTGCGCGGCCGGCGCCTTCGACGAGCTCGATCCCGACCGCGCCCGCGTCCACGCCGGCATCGAGACGGTCCTCGCCGTGGCGGCACGCCGCGCCGACGAGCGCTTGCAGGGGCAGTCGGCCCTGTTCGGCGCCGACACGGCGGAGACGCTGGCGCTGCCCAAGGTGCCGGGCTGGCCTTTTACCGAGCGGCTGCAGCGCGAGTACAACGCGGTCGGCTTCTTCCTTTCAGGTCACCCGCTCGACGCCTATGCCGCCGTGCTGAAGCGGTTGGGAATTCAACGCTGGAGCGAATTCTGCCGCCAGGTCAAGGCCGGGCACGAGGCCGGGCGGCTCGCCGCCACGGTGCTGGCCCGCAACGAGCGACGCACCCGCTCAGGCTCCAAGATGGGCATCGTGATGCTCTCGGATCAGTCCGGCCAGTACGAGGCGATCCTGTTCCAGGAGGGGCTCAACCAGTTCCGCGACTTGCTGGTCAAGGGCGCCAACCTGCTGCTCGGCATCCAGGCGCAGCTGGAAGGCGAGGACGTGCGCGCCCGCATCGTCTCGGTGCAGGTCCTGGAGGAAGCGGCGCAGCGCGTGCAGAAGGGCCTGCAGATCTTCGTGCGCTCGCCCGAGCCGCTCGGCTCCATCGGCCTGCACCTCGGCGAGAAGGGCGAGGGCGAGGTGTCGATCATCGCCATGACGGCTGATCGCGCGGAATGCGAGATCAAGCTGCCCGGGCGCTTCAAGATTTCCCCGCAGATCGCCGGCGCCATCAAGGCGATCCCGGGCATCGTCGCGGTGGAGCACGTCTGAGGCCGCCGCGACCGGCTCAGCTCGCCCCGGAGTTCGCTCGCGCCGTCAGCGCCGCTGCGCGGCGGCGTTGCGGGCCGCCTGCTGGTAGAGGTAGGAGGCCTTCTCGGCGTCGCTGTCGACGCCGATCACGCCGTACTGCGTGTTCGTCAGGGGATTGTAGGTGTCGGCCAGCGCGCGTGTCGCCGCCGGCGTTCCCTTCTGGCGCAGCAGAGCCCGCGCCTGGTCGACGTTTCCCGAGCGGATTAGCGCGGTCGATTCGGCGATGGTCGCGGTGGCGTCGCTGCCCCCTTGCTGCGGCGACTGGACGGCGGCAAGGCGGGAGGGCGCGCCACCGTCGCGTTCGCGCGCAGCCTGTCGCTCGCGCCGGGTGCGCCGGCCAGGCGAGGGCTGGTCGTCGGC
>CAXTQM010000329.1:0-3288 GCA_964246205.1 uncultured Beijerinckiaceae bacterium
GGATGATCGTGCCGCGCGCTTTGTCGTAGGGCAGGATGACGGCGCCGTCGCCGGTATCGAGGATCTCGCGCTTGAGATCGGCCAGGGCGCCGTCGCGGCGGCGGCGGCGGAACACGATCGTCTCGAACGTTCCGAAACCCTTGTGCAGGGTCTCTCGCTTGATGATCGCGGTCTTCTCCGCCACGCCGCGCGCCGCCCCGCTCAAGTATCGAACTGCTCGCGCAGGATGCGCTCGTCCAGCGAATGGCCCGGGTCATGGAGCAGCACCAGGCCGGTGTCGAGGTCCATGGCGATCTCGACATGGCAGACGTTGCGCACCTCGAAATGGTCGGCCACCGCCGAGACCGGCCGCTTGGAGCCTTCGAGCACGTCGATGGAAACTTTCGCGCTGTCGCGAAGCAGCGCGCCGCGCCAGCGCCGCGGGCGGAAGGCGGAGATCGGCGTCAGCGCCATCAGCGAGGTGTTGAGCGGCAGGATCGGGCCGCCGACCGAGAGATTGTAGGCGGTCGAGCCCGCCGGCGTCGCCACCATGATGCCGTCGGCGATGAGTTCCGACAGGCGCTCGTTGTTGTCGATGGTGACGCGCAGCTTGGCCGCCTGGTAGGTCTGCCGCGACAGGAACACCTCGTTGATCGCCCGTCCCTCCGACACTTCGCCGGAGGCCGACGTGGCGCGCATCACCAGAGGATGGATGATCGAGGGCTGAGATTCGTCGAGCCGCGCCAGCAGGTCCTTGTCGTTGGCCTCGTTCATGAGGAAGCCGACATGGCCGCGGTTCATCCCGAAGATCGGGGTTTGAGCCTCCATGAAACGGTGCAGCGTCTGCAGCATCAGGCCGTCGCCGCCGAGCGCCACCACGACGTCGGCCTCGTTCTCCGGAGCGCTTCCGTAGGTGGAGGCGAGCTGGTCGCGCAGCGCGTCGGCTTCGGCCGAGCCGGAGGACAGGAAGGCGATGTTGCGGTAGCGGTGGGCGGAGCCGTCGCTCTTCAGCTCTGGCCGTTCGGCTCTCCCGCCCGGCGCGTCAGAACCGTTCGCGGATGCCATGACGGCGATGGCGGCGGTAGTGGCGGACCACCGTCGTCTCGTCGGCGCCGATGAGCGGCTGGTCCACGAACTGCTCGATCTCGGCACGCGGCGGCACGGCCACGCAGGTGCCGCCGTAGCTCGGCTCGAACCCGGGAGAGCAGAAGTATTCGGCGCGGGCGCTGCCGGCCGCGCACAGCAGGCCGAGACCCGTGGCGGCGGCGAAGGCGAAGGCGGCGGCGTGGCGCATGGAAACTCCGAGAGCCGGGGCGACGCACGGCTTTAAATGCAACCTAGCCGCTTCGCCGATCCTCGCCCAGCGGCGCGCATGACAAAGGCGATGCGTGTGCCTTCCCCGCCATAGCCCGCAGCAGACGGGAACGAGCCCCGGCCTTCATCCCATGACGATGCGCGGCGCCTGGCGCTGGCGCGAGCCTTCGAGCCCTGCCCTGACCTTGTCGGCGATGGCGCGATAAACCTTGCCGGCCTCGCTCTCCGGCGACACCGCCGCGGTGGGCCGGCCGCTGTCGGCCTGCTCGCGGATCTGCAGCTGCAGCGGCACCTCGCCGAGGAATGGCACGCCGAGCCGCTCGGCCTCGATGCGGGCGCCGCCGTGGGCGAAGATCTCGGAGCGTCCGCCGCAATGCGGGCAGGAGAAATAGCTCATGTTCTCGACCACGCCGAGGATCGGCACGCTGGTCTTCTCGAACATGGACACGCCGCGGCGCGCGTCGATCAGCGCGAGGTCCTGAGGCGTCGAGACGATCACGGCTCCGGCCAGCGGCACGCCCTGCGCCAGAGTCAGCTGGGCATCACCGGTGCCGGGCGGCATGTCGACGATCAGGCAATCGAGTTCGCCCCAATCGACCTCGCGCAGCAGCTGGTTGATGGCGCTCATGACCATCGGGCCGCGCCAGATCATCGCCTCGCGCTCGGCCACCAGGAAGCCGATCGACATCGCCTTGATCCCGAAGGCGTAGAGCGGCTTCAGCATCTTGCCCTCCATCTCCGGCTTCATGTCGAGGCCGAGCAGGCGTGGCAGCGAGGGCCCGTAGACGTCGGCGTCGAGGATGCCGATCTTCCAGCCGCCGGCGGCGAGCGACAGCGCGAGGTTGACCGCCGTGGTCGATTTGCCCACGCCGCCCTTGCCCGAGGCTACGGCGACGATGCGGGCGATGCCGGGCACGGCGATGCTCTTGGGCGGCGCGGGGGTGCGCGGCGCGTGGGAATGGCCGGGCGTATGCGGCGTCGTCGCCTTGAGCGGCGCCGCCGTCGGCCCCCCCGGTGCTTTCTCGGCGGTCAGGCTGACGAGCGCGCTGGTCACTTCGGGCAAAGCCTTGACCGCGGCTTCGGCCTCGGAGCGCATGAACTCCATGGCCTCGGCGAGGCGCGGATTGGTGGTGAGCGCGAGGAACACCTTGCCCTCGCGGATCGTCAGGCCGGAGATGCCGTTGGAGCGCGACACGCCGCTGCGGCCGTCCGGGCCGACCACCGGGGCCAACGCCTTCAACACATCCGCTTCGCTGACCATTCCGCACCCTTCCGCGCCACCGACCCCGGCAGCCCGATCTATATGGGGGCGATCGCGAATGCACGCCGGCCGGCCCGCGCTTGCCATGGCATCGCCGATTGGGCACACCCCACGGGGTGCACGCGACGCCGACGTTCCGCCCGCTTCGAGATCGGCTTCGCGCGCTGGCGCTTTGCATCGCCCTTCTCGGCGGCGCTCCCGCGAGCGCCACCGCACCGATCCCCTCGCGGATCGTAATCGCCAGCGAAGGCGCGCGGCCACCCTACAACTACTTCGTCGGCGACACGCTCGAAGGCTTCGAGATCGATCTCGGACGGGAGTTGTGCCGGCGCATGGCCGTGTCCTGCACCTTCGTCGCGGAGGACTGGGACACGATGATCCCCGGCCTGCTTGAGCACCGCTACGACGCCGTCATGGCGGCGATGGAGATCACGCCGGAGCGCGAAGCGCGCATCGCCTTCTCGACGCCCTACGTGCGGCTGCCGTCGGCCTTCCTGGTCCGCAGGGACGATGCGCCGACATCGTCCACGCCTCAGGCGCTCGCCGGCAAGAGCATCGGCGTCGAGGCCGGCGGCACGCACCAGGCCTTCCTCGAGAAGGTCTATCCGGCCTCGCGGCGGCACCGCTACGGCTCGCTCAACGACGCCATCCTCGACCTCGAGGCCGGGCGCGTCGATGTCGCCATCGGCGACAAGGACGCCGTCGTGACCTTCATGGAGACGCGCGGCGATTCG
>CAXTQM010000330.1:0-3285 GCA_964246205.1 uncultured Beijerinckiaceae bacterium
CCAGCGCCTCGTCGAGGCCGTCGTCGAGCGGGCCGACGAGCCGTTCGAGGAAGCCCTTGACCTGCGCCTCCGGCAGCGCGCCGACGAAGCCGTCGACCGGCTGGCCGCGATCGAAGGCGTAGACCGCGGGCACCGCCTTGACGCCGAGCCGGGCGGCGATCTGCGGGTGGGCGTCGATGTCCATGGTGACCAGCGCCACCTTGTCCTCGGCACCCTTCACGGCGCGCACGAGCGCCGCCTGCACCGCTTTGCAGGCCTCGCTGCGCTTCGAGTTGAAGTGCACGATCACCGGCTTGCGCTGCGATTCGACAAGCACGTCGGCCGGGAAGCTCTGGGTCGTCACGGCCTTCGCCGCGGCCGGCCCCACGCCCGCATCCGCCGCGCCAAGCGTAGCCAAGTCCACCATGGTCGTCGCTTTCCCCGATAGGCCGTCGCGCGGAAGATGGGTCGCGGCGGCGCGGAGCGCAACCTTGGCCGAGCGGCGGCCCTACGAGCGCCGGTCTTGAGCCGGGAACGCCCGACGCTTATCGTCGGTGCCGGCGGGGCATATGGCCCCTCAGGGCGAGTTCCATGACACAGTCGCTGACGCTCCACGTCAACGGCGCGACGCAGACCGTCGCGCTCGACGACCCCGACACGCCGCTGCTCTACGTGCTGCGCGACGATCTCGGCCTGCACGGGCCGCGCTTCGGCTGCGGCCTCGGCCAGTGCGGCGCCTGCACCGTGCACCTCGACGGCCAGGCGATCCGCTCCTGCATCACGCCGGTTTCGTCGGTGGGCGAGGGCAAGGTGGTGACGCTGGAGGGTCTCGGCACGATCGAGCACCCGCATCCGGTGCAGGCCGCCTTCATTGCCGAGCAGGCCGTGCAGTGCGGCTACTGCATCAACGGCATGATCATGCAGGGCGCCGCCTTCCTGAAGGAGAACCCCAAGCCGAGCGAGGGCGACATCCGCGACGCGCTGGCCGCCAACCTGTGCCGCTGCGGCACCCACATCCGCATCGTGCGCGCGCTGCAGCGCGCCGCCGGCACGATCTGAGGAGCGCGCCCATGAATGCGATCGATCGCCGCTCGCTGCTCGCCGCCGCCGGGCTGCTCACCGTCTCCTTCGCGATCCCGAGCGCCATGGCGGAAACCGCCGGCCACGCCGCCTCGCGCGAGGCCAGCGACGCGCTCGCCAACAAGGTCGTCGCCGCCACCGACGTCGACGCCTACCTCGCCATCGACGCGCAGGGCCACGTCACCCTGTTCTCCGGCAAGGTCGATCTCGGCACCGGCGTCGAGACGGCGCTGACCCAGATGGTCGCCGAGGAACTCGACGTGCCGATGGCATCGGTCTCGGTGATCCAGGGCGACACCCTGCTGACGCCGGACCAGGCGCCGACCTACGGCTCGAACTCCATCCAGAAGGGCGGCCTGCAGATCCGCCAGGCCTGCGCCACGGCGCGGCAGGCGCTCCTCGCCGCCGGCGCCAAGCACATCGGCATGGCGCCCGACCAGCTCGTCGCCAAGGACGGCACGATCCAGGCGAAGACCGGCGGCGGCATGATCGGCAAGTCGGTCGGCTACGGCGAGCTGATCGGCGGCAAGCACTTCGACCTGAAGCTCGATCCCAAGGCGCCGACCAAGAACCCAGACCTCTACACCATCGTCGGCAAGCCGGTGGCGCGGCTCGACATCCCGGGCAAGTGCACCGGCGCCTTCACCTACATGCAGGACTTCAAGGTGCCGGGCATGCTGCACGGTCGCGTGGTACGCCCGCCGGCACTCGGCGCCACGCTGAAGAGCGTCGACGAAGGCTCGGTCAAGGACATTCCCGGCCTGGTGAAGGTGGTGCGCATCGCCAACTTCCTCGGCGTCGTCTGCAAGGGCGAGTGGGCAGCGATCAAGGCGGCGCGCCAGCTCAAGGTGGAGTGGACCACGTGGGCCGGCCTGCCCGAGCAGGCCAAACTTTGGGACCACGTGCGCCACACCAAGGTGTTCCACGAAGACGTCACGCAGACCAAAGGCGACGCCGAGGCGGCGATGGCGGGCGCGGCAAAGACGCTGAAAGCCTCCTACGACTTCGCCATTCATACCCACGGCTCGATCGGCCCGTCCTGCGCCATCGCCGAATGGCACGACGGCAAGCTGACCTGCTGGACCGCCAGCCAGGCGACGCACAACCTCGCCAAGCAGCTCGGCATCATGGCGGAGGTGAAGGCGGAGGACGTGCGCTGCGTCTACGTCGAGGGCTCGGGCTGCTATGGCCGCAACGGCCACGAGGATGCCGCCGGCGACGCCACGCTGCTCGCCCGCGAGGTCGGCGCGCCGGTGAGGGTGCAGTGGAGCCGCCACGACGAGCACGGCTGGGACCCGAAGGGCCCGCCGACGCTGATCGACCTGGAGGCGGCGCTCGACGACAAGGGCGCGGTGACGGCGTGGCACTCGCAGTTTTTCATTCCGCAGGGCGCCGCCGGCATCGTGCCGCTGACCTCGGCGGAGCTGGGCGAGCTGCCCTACACCAATGTGCTCTCGCCGGGCGGCATCACCGGCAACACCGCGATCCAGTATGCCGTGCCGGCTGTGAAAGTCGTGGCGCATCGGCTCGAGACGACGCCGTTCCGTCCGTCCTGGATCCGCACGCCGGGCCGGATGCAGAATACCTACGCCAACGAGAGCTTCCTCGACGAGCTGGCGCTGGCGGCGGGCGTCGACCCGTTCGAGTACCGCCGCCGGCTGCTCGACGACAAACGCGCGTCGGCCGTGCTCGACAGGCTGCACGAGCTGGCGGCCTGGTCCACGCCAGACCCCAAGCGCGACCGCTCCGGCGATACGCTGACCGGACGCGGCATGGCCTACGTGAAGTATGAGCTGATCCGCACCTACGTCGGCGGCGTCGCCGACGTCTCGATCGACCGCAAGACGGGCAAGGTACGTTGCACCAAGTTCACGGTGGTGCAGGATTGCGGGCAGATCATCAATCCGGACGGCATCCGCAACCAGCTCCAGGGCAACGTGGTGCAGACGGTGAGCCGCTCGCTTATCGAGGAGCTGACCTTCGACCGCTCGACCGTGACGAGCCTCGACTGGGCGAGCTACCCGATCATCACCTTCCCCGACGTGCCCGAGGTGGTGATGGGCCTGATCGACCGCCCGCACGAGGCGCCCTGGGGCTCGGGCGAGCCCTCCGCCGCCATCGTGCCGCCGGCGCTGTGCAACGCCGTCGCCGACGCGCTCGGCGTGCGGCTGCGCTCGATCCCGTTCAAGCCGGAGAAGGTGAAGGCGGCGCTGCAGCAGATCTGAC
>CAXTQM010000331.1:0-3274 GCA_964246205.1 uncultured Beijerinckiaceae bacterium
ATGATCAACGCCCGCGACGCGATGAAGAGCCGGCCGGACAAGCGGCTGGCGATCGCGACGCGCGAGTTCGTGATCGAGCGCGGCGAGGTGTCCCAGGCCAAGAACCTGCCGGCCGGCCGCTACGTCGGCGTCGACGTTTCCGACACCGGCGCGGGGATCGCGACGGTGGTGGTCGAGCGGGTCATGGACCCGTTCTTCACCACCAAGGAGGAAGGCCAGGGTACCGGGCTCGGCCTCTCGATGGTCTACGGCTTCGCCAAGCAGTCGGGCGGTGCCGCCTGGATCACCTCGCAGGAGGGCGTCGGCACCACCGTGTCGATGGTCTTTCCCGCCGTCGACGAGGCGCTGCCGCAGCATCGCGCCGACAGGGGCATCGCGCTCGACCGTCCCGGCGACGAGACCATCCTCCTCGTCGAGGAACGCCACGATGTTCGCGAGATGGCCCGCGCGATCCTCGTCAACCTCGGCTACACGGTGTTCGTGGCCAAAGACGGCCTCGCCGGACTCTCGATCCTGGCCGAGCGCAGCGGCATCGACCTGCTATTCACCGACATCCTGCTGCCGGGCGGCTTGAACGGCGTCGAGGTGGCGCGCGAAGCCAGGCGTCGCGACAGCCGGCTCAAGGTGCTGCTGACGACGGGCTATGCCGAGGCCTCGATCGAGAGGACCGACGCGGGCGGGCGCGAGTTCGACGTCCTCAACAAACCGTACGGACGCCTCGAGCTGTCGCGGAAGGTCCGCGTGGTGCTCGACGGGCCGACGGGCGTCAGCTGAAGGAAGCGGTCGGTATGGGGAAACGGCCAGCGGTCGATCAAGAGAATGAAAAGGGAGACGACGAGGTAGGTCCAAACGACTCCGACCCGAACGTCTCGACGAACCAGCGCAAGGAAGCCGGCGTCGGCCCGACCCCGCCGTCGGCCGTGATGATCCACGAGATCATCCGCGAAGAGGGCGAGGAGGAGCTCGAACGCTCGAGCAAGGCGATTATCTGGTCGGCGTTGGGCGCCGGCTTGTCGATGGGCTTCTCCTTCCTCGTGATGGGCTTCATCAAGAGCGGGCTTCCCGAGGCGCACTGGACCAAGCTCGTCTCCGGCTTCGGCTACACCATCGGCTTCCTTATCGTGGTGCTCGGCCGCCAGCAGCTCTTCACCGAGAGCACGCTGACGGCGGTGCTGCCATTGCTGACCCGCCGCGACGCCACGACGCTGTGGCTGACCTCGCGCCTGTGGGCGCTGGTGCTCGTCTTCAACATCCTCGGCACCTTCGTCTTCGCCTGGCTCATCAGCCGCGAGGGCTTGTTCGACGACGAGGTCGTGCGTGCGCTGCACACGCTCTCTGCCGAAGCGCTGAAGGACACGTTCGTGCCGATGATGGTCAAGGCGATCCTTGCCGGCTGGCTGATCGCGCTGATGGTCTGGCTGATCCCCGGCGCCGGGCAGGCGCGGCTCTGGCTGATCGTGATCCTCACCTACGTCGTGGCCATCGCGCATTTCTCGCACATCATCGCCGGCTCGGTGGAAGCCGCCTACGCCGTCTTCGATGGCCACATCACCGTCGCGCAATATTTCCCACGCTTCCTCATCCCCACGCTGATCGGCAACACGATCGGCGGCGTGTCGCTGGTGGCGGTCTTCAACCACGCTCCGGTGCGCGAGGAGCTGCCGGGCGAACAGAACGAACCTCGCGCATGATGCCGTCGCCGGTCGGGTCTGCACCGTCGCGGGTCATCGCGCTCGACGGGACGCCGGTGCGCGAAGGCGCACACGCCGTCGCCGTCGAGGTGCCGGTCAAGGTCTCCTACGCCGACGTGCCGTTCGCCGTGATGATGCTGACGCCGGCCGACCTCGTCGATTTCGCCTACGGCTTCAGCCTGACGGAAGGCATCGTCGAAGATGCCGTGCAGATTCGCTCCGTCGATGTCGAAACGCTCGACGACGGGCTTGGGCTGCGCATCGCGCTCGCCGGGGAGCGCCTGCACAAGCATCTCGCCCGGCAGCGCGCCATGACGGGGCGCACCGGCTGCGGTGTCTGCGGGATCGACGACATCGAGGCGCTGCGTCGCGCGCGCGGCGCGACCGCGGCGGCACCGCCCGTCGCGGTGACGACGATCGCCCGCGCGCTGCGCGACCTCGACGACAGGCAGGCGCTGAATCTCGAGACCCGCGCCGTGCACGCCGCCGCCTGGGCGGACGGCTCCGGCGCGATCCAGGCGGTGCGCGAGGACGTCGGCCGCCACAACGCGCTCGACAAGCTCATCGGCGCGTCGCTGCGGACCGGCACCGACCCGAGCGACGGTTTCGTGCTGATCACCAGTCGCTGCTCGTTCGAAATGGTCGAGAAGGCCGCGACCTTCGGCGCCCGCACGCTGGTGGCGATCTCGGCGCCGACCTCCTTCGCGATCGAGCGAGCCCGCACCCTCGACCTCACCCTGATCGCCATCGCCCGCCGCGACACGCTGACCGTGTTCAACGGCGGTGAGCGGGTGGTCACGGCCTGAGCGCGGGTCGCGCGATCATTGCGCCAGCCTATCCTTGATCCCCGCCGCTTTGCGCAAGTCGGCGTTGATCCGCTCCTCCCAATCTCCACCGCCGTCGCGATAGTGGGCGAGGACCTCGTCGGCGAGCCGGATCGAGACCTGCGTCATACCGACGACCTCCACTGCCACGCCGTCCTTCAGACTGGCAGCGAGGTCGGGAAAGGCCTCAACGAAGTTTTTCGAGCGCGCGAACTCATCCTCGGTCCACTCGGGGCTGTCCGACACCTCGGCCAAGTCCGCGTCGGAATAGCCTCTATCGCGTTCCATCGAGATCGCGCTCCTTCCGGTTCGCCGGCCGCAAGCTTATCACGCCAAGCGCCTCCGTTCCCAAGCGTTTGAAAATGATCACGACGACAGCGTCGGCAAGCCGACCGATCGCCTTCTCGCGCCCCTCTCTCGCCTCGAAATAACGAGCAGACGCCCAATCGAAATGCCTCGCCTTGTCGAGGTCGGTCCGTGTTTTGCGAGATTTGCCTGGCGCTTGGGAGGGTCGATGATCAGGCGCACGCTTGTTTCCGGCGCACTGGCGCGGCTCGCGCATAATTAGCCATGGAAGGCATGGCGGGAGAAGTTTGCCGGTGGAACCTCAGGGCTGCGAGAGCCGCGACGTCACGGCGTAGCCGCGGTAGAGCTGTCGCGTCACCGCGGCGAGCCCATGCTCGCGGGCGACTTCGACGACCGCCTCCGGCAGGTCGCGGCGCGGGGCGACATGGAACTTGGCGAGCCAGGCCTGGAGGC
>CAXTQM010000332.1:0-3261 GCA_964246205.1 uncultured Beijerinckiaceae bacterium
TGTCGTAGGGGCCGCTGTCGATGTTGCGGTGGCGGGCCGAGACGATGCCGGCGGTGACCGTGCCGCCGAGGCCGAACGGGTTGCCGACCGCGATCACCCAGTCGCCGACACGCGGCGCCTTCTCGGCCCAGTGCACGAAGGGATAGGTGCCGGGCTTGGTGACCTTGAGCAGCGCCAAGTCGGTCTTCTTGTCGGTGCCGATGACCTTGGCGGGCAGCACGGTGCCGTCGTCTGTGACTACCTGGACGTCGGTGGCGTGCTCGACCACGTGGTTGTTGGTGACGAGGTAGCCGTCGGCCGTGATGAAGAAGCCCGAGCCTTGAGCTTGGGTCATCTTGGGCTTTTGCTGCTGCTGCTGCTGCTGGTGGAACTTGCCGCCGCGCTGGCCGAACTGCTTGAAGAAGCGCTCGAGCGGATCGCCCGGCTTCAGCTGCGGCATCTGCGGGCTCTCGCTGTCGCCGTCCTCGGATGCGTCGGCCGACTCAGTCATCTTGACCTTCACCGAGACGACCGCGTTGCGGACGTGCTCGACGACGTCGGCGAACGAGGTCGGGTTGACCGTCAATACGCGGCTGTTGCTGTCGGCCTGCTGCGGCTGGGCGTCGGCATAGGCGGCGTGCGGGCCGACGATCTCCCCGGCGATGGCGCCGGACAGGGCCAGTGCACCGGTCGCGCCGAGCAGCACCGTGCGCGACGCCAACAGCTTCTTGTTCTCGACCATGCAAGGATCTCCGTTCGATACCGGCGGCTCGCCCGCCTGTCGAAAGGCAAGATGGTGGAAGGTCTGTTACCCGCCCATGGCCGGCAGATGAAAGGTTGGTAAGGTACCGTGCTCAGGCGACCGCGATCGGCAGCGCCGTGCCGGCCGTGAGCCAGTCGTCGAGATCCAAAGCGGCACGTCGGCTGAGCGCCCGTTTGCGCGCCACGCCCTTCTCCGGGCCTCTCAATTTTTTGCCGTCGCCTGAGACGAGTGGTGTGTCGATCGGCGGGAACAGGCCGAAGTTGACATTCATCGGCTGGAACGAGCGCGGGCCCGCATCGATCGATAGTATGTGGCCGCCGGTGATGTGGTTGAGCAGGGCGCCGATCGCGGTCGTCGGCGGCGGCATGACGCAGGCGAGGCCGAGGCGGTCCGCCGCCGCGAGACGTCCCGCGACGAGCCCGATGGCCGCGCTTTCGACGTAGCCCTCGCAGCCCGTGATCTGTCCGGCAAATCGCAGGCGCGGCATGGCCCTGAGCCGAAGCCGGTCGTCGAGCACCTTGGGCGCGTTGAGAAACGTGTTGCGGTGAATGCCGCCGAGCCGCGCGAAGCTCGCTTGTTCGAGGCCGGAAATAGTCTGAAACACCGAGACTTGCGCGCTATGCTTCATCTTGGTCTGGAAGCCGACCATGTTGTAAAGCGTGCCGAGCGCGTTGTCCTGGCGCAGCTGCACCACGGCGCGCGGCTTGCGGGTCGGGTCGTGCGGGTTGGTCAGCCCCACCGGCTTCATGGGGCCGTGGCGCAGCGTCTCGCGCCCGCGCCGCGCCATCTCCTCGATCGGCAAGCAGCCGTCGAAGTAGGGCGTCTCGGCATCGTGTGGCGCGCATTCGGCGCAAAGCAGCGCGTCGACGAAGGCTTCATAGCATTCGCTGTCGAGTGGGCAGTTGATGTAGTCGGCACCGGTGCCGCCCGGCCCGGCCTTGTCGTAGCGGGACTGAAACCAGGCCTTGTCCATGTCGATCGTGTCGCGATGCACGACCGGAGCGATCGCGTCGAAGAAGGCGAGATCGGCCTCGCCCGTCAGCCCGCGAATGGCGTCGGCCAGCGCCGGCGCGGTCAGCGGACCGGTCGCCACGACGACGTTATCCCATTCCGACGGCGGCAGCCCGACGACCTCCTCGCGGCGGATCTCGACGAGCGGGTGGCTCGTCAGCGCCTCCGTGACCGCGGCGGAGAAGCCTTCGCGATCGACAGCGAGCGCCCCGCCGGCCGGCACCTGGTGCGAGTCGGCGGCCGAAAGGATCAGCGAGCCCATGACCCGCATTTCGCGATGGATCACGCCGACGGCGTTGGTCTCGGCATCGTCGGAGCGCAGCGAGTTCGAGCAGACGAGTTCGGCGAGGCTGGCGCCGCGATGCGCCATGGTCCCGCGAATGGGGCGCATCTCGTGGAGCACGACCGGGACGCCGGCGCGGGCGATCTGCCAGGCGGCTTCGGAGCCGGCGAGTCCGCCGCCGATGACGTGAATGGGCGCGGGAAAGGGAGCGTGGGTCATCGCGGAGGATTAGGCATCCGCGCCGTGGCCGGCAACCCACCCGAGACGAGAAAGCCCCCGCGGTGTCCCGCGAGGGCTTCGTTTTGTGAAGAGAGTGTCGATCAGTAGCGGGCGACGACCGGGGCCGGAGCAGTCGGAGCGACGTAGAGCGGCACGATAACGCGGATGTAGCCGCGGGTGTCGTAGTCGCTGGATCCGTTGGCGATGTTGAACTGGCCGATGCCGGGCTGGCCGAGGCCGAAGCCGCCGTCGCGAACGTAGACCTCGCGGGTGGCGTACGCCTGGACCGTGAACTTGCCGAAGTCGTAGCCGATCAGGCCGCCGACGGCGAGGGCACGCTGGCGCAGCACCGGGCCGTTGATGTCGGTCTCGTAGTAGCCGATGACGCCGATTTCAAACTTGTTGAACTTCTTGGTCAGCGTGTAGTCGATGAAGATGTTGTCGTCGAAGCCGGTGATGGCGCCGTTGACCACGGTGGTCTTGCCGCCGAGGTTGCCGCCGTAGTTGGCGGTTACGGTGGCGTTGAAACCGTCCTTCACGTAGCTGATCGAGGCGCGAAGATCGGCGATGGCGCCGCGGCCCTGCTGGGTGAAGTTGTCGGCGCCGCGCGGGCCGCCGATGATGGCGGCGTTGAAGCCGTTGCCGAAGTCATGGGCGAAGGCGAACAGCAGGCCCTGCGAGTAGAGGTCGACGCGGTTGAGGCCGCCGCCGTCGATGTGGGTGATGACCGGGATGGCGGCCAGCACTTCGAGGCGGGTATTATAGAAGCTGAAAGGCGTCGACCAGACCGAGATCGGGATGTTGGTGCCGAGGCGGCTGGCCTGGCCCTCGCGCTGGCCGTAGGTCTCGAGATCGACGAAGAACACGCCTTCCGGAAGGGGAGCGCCGAGCGCCACGCCGCAGGTCTCGCAGGGCTGGCCGACAATCTGCGCATTCGCCGTGCCGGACATCGTGAAGGCGAGGGCGGCGGCACCGACCGCGGCCAGGATCTTGTTCTTCATGGAAA
>CAXTQM010000333.1:0-3259 GCA_964246205.1 uncultured Beijerinckiaceae bacterium
CGGCGCGGTGAACCCGACGCTGACGATCATCGCCAACGCGCTCCGCGTCGGCGATGTCATCAAGCAACGCCTCGCGGCCTGATGCAGGCATGATTGGCCTTCGCCTGTTCGACGAGCGATTGCGCTTTCCCCGTCGAATGGGCAGAACGCCGGACTCTCAGCAAGCGGATCCCGCCCATGTCGTCTCCCCTGCGCGTCGGTGTCGCCGGCCTCGGCACCGTCGGCATGGCGGTGCTGCAGGTGCTGTCGCGGCGTCGTGAAAGCCTTGCCGGCCGCACCGGTCGGTCGGTCGAAGTCGTCGGCGTGTCCGCGCGCAGACCGCGAGAGATCGGCGGCGCGGCCTGGCACGGCGACCCGGTGGCGCTGGCGCGGAGCCCGGACGTCGATTGCCTCGTCGAGCTGATCGGCGGCGAGAGCGGGCCGGCTCTGGACGCGGTCCGCGCCGCGCTGGCGGCAGGCAAGTCCGTCGTCACCGCCAACAAGGCGATGATCGCGCGCCACGGCGCCGAGCTCGCGGCAGCGGCGGAGCAGACCGGCGTTGCGCTGCGCTTCGAGGCGGCGGTGGCCGGCGGCATTCCCATCGTCAAGACGCTTCGCGAGGGGCTCGCCGGCAACCGGGTCGAGCGCGTCTACGGGATCCTCAACGGCACCTGCAACTACATCCTGAGCCGCATGGAGGCGGAGAAGCTCTCCTTCGTCGACTGCCTCGCCGAAGCGCAGCGGCTGGGATACGCCGAGGCCGACCCGACTTTCGACATCGGCGGCTTCGACACCGCCCACAAGCTCGCCATCCTGACTTCGCTGGCCTTCGGAACGGCCGTCGACGCCGAGGCGGTGGGCGTCGAGGGGATCGAGACCATCACGCTCGCCGACCTGCAGGCGGCCGACGACCTCGGCTATCGCGTCAAGCTGCTCGGCGTCGCCAAGCGTACCGCCTCGGGTATCGAACAGCGCGTGCACCCCACGATGGTGCCGAAATCATCCGCCATCGCCCAGGTGATGGAGGTCACCAACGCCGTGGTGGTCAACGCCGACGCGGTGCGCGAGGTGACGCTGGCCGGCCCCGGGGCGGGCGGCGAAGCTACGGCCTCGGCGGTGGTCGCCGACATCGCCGACGTGGCGCGCGGCGACCGCTCGCCCGCCTTCGGCCTGCCGACCGCGATGCTGGAGCCGCTGCGGCGCGCCTCGATCGACACCCACGAGGGCGGCTATTACGTGCGCCTTTCGCTTCACGACCGCCCCGGCGCCGCCGCCGCCATCGCCATGCGCATGGCGGAAAAGGGCATCTCGCTGGAGAGCATCGTGCAGCGCTCGCGTCCATCGGGCCGCGGCGCCGCCTCCGACGTGCCGGTGCCGGTGACCTTCATCACTCATCCCACACCCGAGCGCGCGATCCGCGAGGCGATCGCCGCGGTGGTCGCGGACGGGCACAGCGCCGACCAGCCGCAGGTGATTCGCATCGAACGGGAATAGGCCGTCGCCTCGCGCGGCGTGCGTGGCGCATTGGCCACGTTCGTGCTTGGCACGCGGTTACCGCTTCGTTTATGGTGGCGTGTGGCAGGCGGGCTACGCATTCGGCCTTTTCGTCGGAGCGGCTTTTTTCGGAGCGACCATGCGGCTTGGTCCAATTCTGGTTCCGACGGCCATCGTGGTGGCGATCGGCACGATCGTCGCAGCCCAGTCCGGTTGGCTCGACGGTGGCGACACCGAGCCGCTGCCTCGGGCCAGGCACGTGATCCACGGCGCCGCGGCGGCCGACCCGGTCGGCGCCGATGCATCCGCTGTTGCGGTCTCGGGCATGTCCAGGGTCGGTCGCAGCGTCGGACTGACCCCGCCCGCTCCCGAGACGGCTTCGATCCCGCCCGCCACCGCGACAGCGACGGCGCACGGTAGCGGCGGCGCCGGGCTCGACTCCGATGGCGCCGCCATGCCGCCCGAAGCGACTGCCGGTGCGTCGTCCGACGCCCAGCAGCAGGCCCGCGACGAGACCACCAAGGCCAAACAGGACGTGCTCGCCGTGACCCGCGCCTCGCTCGAGTCGCAACGAGCCTCCGAAGCCGAGCTCGAGCGCCAGAAGGCCGAGTACGAGGCTCAGATCGTCAAGCTGCGGAGTGAAACGGCCTCCAAGGGCGTGCCCTCGGAAGCGACAGCGCAGGCTGAAGCCAAGGCGGCCACCGCGGCGGCCGAACTGGCGGATGCCCACGAGCGCGAGAACGCGTTGCGGACCCAGCTCGCCGCGCTTCAAGCTGCCCCCGCGAGCCAGCCGGCGGACGAGGCTGCCGCGGCCAAGACGGCATCGGGCGAACGCGCGCTGGCCGACGCAACCGCTCGCGACAAGGCTCTCGGCGACAAGGTCGCAGCGCTGCAGGCCGAAGTGGCGGCGAACCGCACGGCGGCCGACAAGACCGCGTCGGCGGAACGCTCGCTGGCCGAAGCGCAGGCGCGCAGCAAGGACTTCGGCGAGCGGTTTGCCGCGCTGCAGGCGAAGGTTGCGGCGGACGGCGATGCTGCCGAAAAGGCGGCTTCCGCCGAGACCGCGCTGGCAGCGGCGCAAGCGAAAAGCAATGAGCTCGGCGACAAGGTCGCGGCGCTGCAGGCGGACGTGGCTGCCAAGGCGAAGGATGCGGGCAGAGCAGCCTCGGCCGAACGGGATCTCGCCGCGGCGAAGGAGCGTGAGACGGCTCTGGGCGAGCGGATCGCGGCCTTGAGCGCCCAAGCCAAGGCCGAGAAGGACGACGTCGCGCGGTTTTCGGCGAAAGCCGACGTCGCCGACAAGGCGCAGGCCGATCTGGCCGCCGTCCGGAGCAACGCCGCCGACCTCAACGCGCAGATCGCCACCCTGCAGGCCGGCGCGCGGGACTCGGTGCAGGCCAAGGCCGCCGCGGCGACTGCGGCCGGGCAGGTCGCCGTGCTCCAGCGTCAGCTCGCGGAAGCTCGCGGGCACGAGCACGACCTCGGGACGACGCTCGCTGCAGCGCAGGCGGAAGCGGCAAAGGTGGCGCGCGTGGCCGTCAAGGCGCCAGCGGAGCCGGAGGGCCGCTCGGTAGCCGTAGCGAAGCTGCAGGACGACCTGGACGGCGCACGCCGCGGCGAAACCACCCTGCGCATGGAGAACGGCATCCTGCAACGCGAGGTTTCCGGCTTGCAGGCCGACAACAAGACCCTCGGCGAGAAGCTCGCCGCCCTGCAGGTGGGCCTCGGCCAGCCGGTGCCGCCGCCGCGCGGCGAGGGCCGGCGCTCCCGTGCCAAGGTGTCCGAC
>CAXTQM010000334.1:0-3241 GCA_964246205.1 uncultured Beijerinckiaceae bacterium
GCGAGGTGCTCGCCCAGCGGCACGACGTCGGGCTTGGCGGCCTTGCTCCTGCCGGTGGGGCGCGGGCTCTTCTTGGCGAGCGCCTTGCGCGCCGCCTCGAGCGCGGCGGCGGCCTCCACCTGCGATTGCGGCTTCCCGGTCTTGCGTGGTCTCGGCATGGGGGCAATATGGCCGCTGCGCCGGCCGCGGGGAAGGGGCGGGCGGCGGCTCGGGCTTGTGTCTCCACCGCCACGTCGCAGCGCCACTTGCCCGCAAACGTGCGGGGTCCCGCACAGACCCCGCGCGCACCACAAAAACGCCTCACGGCCCCGCGACCACGTCGAGGCACGGCGGCTGCGTGGTCCGGTCGCGCCGGAGTCTTCCCCTAATGCGCTTCATCGCCCGGTTCTTCGGCCTGATCTTCGCCACGGGCGCGATCGTGTTCGTGGTCGCGGCGGTCGGCGCGGGCGCGGTGATCTTCAAATACGAGCAGGACCTGCCGGACTACACCCAGCTCAAGAATTACGAGCCGCCGGTCATGACCCGCGTCCACGCCGGCGACGGCTCGGTGCTGGCCGAGTACTCGCACGAGCGCCGGCTCTACCTGCCGTCCTCGGCGATCCCGGCCCTGGTGAAGGAGGCCTTCATCTCGGCCGAGGACAAGAACTTCTACACCCACAACGGCGTCGACTTCGAGGGCATCACCCGTGCCGCCATGGTGCTGGTCGAGGGCGGCAAGCACGTCCAGGGAGCCTCGACGATCACTCAGCAGGTCGCCAAGAACTTCCTCCTGACCAACGAGCGCTCGTTCGACCGCAAGATCAAGGAGGCGCTGCTCTCCTTCCGCATCGAATCGGCCTATTCGAAAGAGAAGATCCTCGAGCTGTACCTCAACGAGATCTACCTCGGCCTCGGCAACTACGGCGTCGCCGCCGCCGGGCTGAACTATTTCGGCAAGTCGGTGCACGAGTTGTCCGTGGCGGAGGTCGCCTATCTCGCCGCGCTGCCTAAGGGTCCGAACAACTACCAACCCTTCACGCATCGCGACAAGGCGATCGACCGGCGCAACTACGTCATCGACCAGATGGTGCGGAACGGCTACGTCTCGCAGAAGGACGGCGACACGGCCAAGCAGCAGCCGCTCGGCGTGACCTCGCGGGTGCTCTCGCCCAACACCTATTATGGCGGCTTCTTCGCAGAGGAGGTCCGCCGCGAGCTCGGCGACAAGTACGGCGAGAAGAAGCTCTACGAGGGCGGGCTGTCGGTGCGCACCACGCTCGACCCGAAGATGCAGAACATCGCCCGCAAGGCGCTGGCCGACGGCCTCGTGCGCTACGACGAGGCCCATGGCTTTCGCGGCCCGATGCGCCACATCGAGACCGCCGGCGACTGGGGGCCGCCGCTGGCAGAAGTCCAGGCGCTGGGCGACGTCACGCCGTGGCGCCTCGCCGTCGTGCTGGAGATGAACGGCAACGACGTACAGATCGGCATGCAGCCCAAGCGCGACCCGGACAACAGCGTCAACGCCGCCCGCGAGACCGGCACCATGGTGCAGGGCAGCGGCCTGCGTTGGACCCGCGGCACCGGCCGCAACGGCCTGACCCCCGGCGACGTCGTCTACGCCGAGCCGCTCGACGGCAAGCCCGGCCAGTTCCGGCTGCGCCAGATACCCGAGGTCGGCGGCGCCATCGTGGCGATGGACCCCTACACCGGCCGGGTCTTCGCGATGGTCGGCGGTTTCTCCTACGACCAGTCGAACTTCAATCGCGCCACGCAGGCGATGCGGCAGCCCGGTTCGTCGTTCAAGCCGATCGTCTACGCCACCGCGCTCGACAACGGCTACACGCCGTCCTCCGTGGTGCTCGACGAGCCGATCACCATCGACCAGGGCCCGGGCATCCCGGCCTGGACGCCGCAGAACTTCGAGGGCAAGTCCGGCGGGCCGCACACGCTGCGCTACGGCGTCGAGCACTCGATCAACCAAATGACCGTGCGCCTCGCGCGCGACGTCGGCATGCCGCTCATCGCCGAATACGCCAAGCGCTTCGGCATCTACGAGGACCTGCCGCCTTACCTGTCGTTCTCGCTCGGCGCCGGCGAGACCACGCTGATGCGCATGACGACCGCCTATTCGATGCTCGCCAACGGCGGCCGCAAAATCAAGTCGACGCTGATCGACCGCATCCAGGATCGCTGGGGCCACACGATCTACAAACACGACGATCGCGCCTGCCAGAGCTGCAACGAAGTCAAGTTCCAGACCGACGAACCCGAGCCCTCGCTGGTCGACAAGCGCGAGCAGGTGCTCGACCCGCTCACCGCCTACCAGATCACCTCGATCATGGAAGGCGTGATCCAGCGCGGCACCGGCATCAGCATCAAGGCGGTCGGCAAGCACCTCGCCGGCAAGACCGGCACTACGAACGACGCCAAGGACCTGTGGTTCGTCGGCTACTCTCCCGATCTCGCGGTCGGCGTGTTCATGGGCTACGATCGCCCGCGCTCGCTGGGCGATTCGGCGCAGGCCGCGCTCTACACCGCTCCGATCTTCCGCGACTTCATGCAAATGGCGCTCAAGAACAAGCCCGACGTTCCGTTCCGCGTGCCGCCGGGCATCAAGCTTATCTCTGTCGACGCCCGCTCGGGCCAGCGCTCGACCGGCGGCAACTCGATTCTCGAGGCCTTCAAGCCCGGCACCGCACCGCCCGAGGGCTACTCCTCGAGCCAGGCCTCCTCGAAGCAGCTCGATTCGGGCGACAGCGAGCAGGGTGTCGGCACGGGCCTGTATTGACGCTTGCAGTCGGTGTTCGGCGACAAGCTCGGGGTCTACGTCAAGCACGCTGAACAGGCCCGCGAGGAGGCTTACGTCTCGTAACGGCATTGAACCGTTTACGGTCGGCAACCACTTTTCTGGGTGTCGCCTCGGAGAGCTGACAAGCAGCAACGTTGCGGGGCTATATCGTGAAACAGCCTCTGCCAGCGGTCGCCATGAATCCGCGTGGTCAGAGCTTGGCTTCGCGATCGCTCTTGCCGTCGGCCTGGTTGCCGCGCGCCTTCTCGGCGAAGATGGCCTGGTACATGCCGACATTGGCCATCACGCGCTGCACGTAGTTGCGCGTCTCGGTGAACGGGATGCGCTCGACCCAATCGACAGCGTCGACTCCTGGCTTGCGCGGGTCGCCGTAGGCCTCGAGCCACTGCTTCACCCGGCCGCCGCCGGCATTGTAGGCGGCGAAGGTGAGGATGTAGGAGCCGTTCTGCT
>CAXTQM010000335.1:0-3226 GCA_964246205.1 uncultured Beijerinckiaceae bacterium
GGCCAAGCAGGACAAGGCGCAAAGCGCCATCGACGGCTTCCAGACCCAAGTCCTGCCGATCATCGCCGACATCGACGCCGGCTTCGGCAATGCCGAGGCGACCTACCTGCTGGCCAAGCAGATGATCGAGGCCGGCGCCTGCGCGCTGCAGATCGAGAACCAGGTCTCCGACGAGAAGCAGTGCGGCCACCAGGACGGCAAGGTCACGGTCCCGCACGAGGACTTCATCGCCAAGGTGCGCGCGCTGCGATACGCCTTCCTCGAGCTCGGCGTGGAAGACGGCATCATCGTCACCCGCACCGACTCGCTCGGCGCCGGCCTGACCAAGCAGATCGCCGTGTCCAAGACCCCCGGCGACCTCGGCGACCTCTACAACTCCTACCTCGACTGCGAGGAGGTCACCGCCGACAACACCCGGAACGGCGACGTCATCCTGGTGCGCGGCGACAAGCTGGTCCGCCCGAAGCGCCTGCCGTCGAACCTCTACCAGTTCACGCCGGGGACGGGCGCGGATCGCTGCGTGCTCGACTCGATCACCTCGCTGCAAAACGGCGCCGACCTGCTGTGGATCGAGACCGAGAAGCCGCACATCGAGCAGATCGCCAGCATGGTGGACCGCATCCGCGAGGTCGTGCCCAACGCCAAGCTCGTCTACAACAACTCGCCCTCGTTCAATTGGACGCTGAACTTCCGCCAGCAGGTGTTCGACGCCATGCAGAAGGACGGCAAGGACGTCTCGAAGTACGACCGCGCCGCCCTGATGAGCATCAAGTACGACGAGACCGAGCTGGCCAAGCAGGCCGACGAGCGCATCCGCACCTTCCAGGCGGATGCCGCCAGGCGCGCCGGCGTGTTCCACCACCTGATCACGCTGCCGACCTACCACACGGCCGCGCTCTCGACCGACAGCCTCTCCAAGGACTACTTCGGCGACAAAGGCATGCTCGGCTACGTGCTCGACGTGCAGCGCGAGGAGATCCGCAACGGCGTCGCCTGCGTGAAGCACCAAAACATGGCCGGCTCCGACATTGGCGACGATCACAAGGAGTACTTCGCCGGCGAGGCCGCGCTCAAGGCGGGCGGCACCCACAACACGATGGGTCAGTTCCACCACGAGGAGGACGACAAGTCGACATCGGTTTCCGACCTCAGGCGTACCGGCCCGACCGCCGTCGCCGCCGAGTAGGCTAACCCGCACGAGACCGTGAGGGGCGGACGAAAGCCCCTGATCGTGTCACGTCGCGAAGTAGCCACGCGCGATTGGATCGAACGCCCAAAAGCGCAAACAATGAAAGCCCCGGAGCATGTGCTCCGGGGCTTTTGCGTTAGCCTGTCGATACGGGCTTGGAGCGCTCAGCGCGTGCGAGTGGGCTTCGCGAACTCGCCCGTGAAGGTCGAAAGCGCGCCCTGGCGAGCGAGCGGGGCAAAGCGGCTGCCGGCGCTGTAGCTGGGCGGCAGGGGCGAGCCGTCGGTGGCGATCGGGAAGGCCGGGGTCGGGTCGGCCGGGTTGGGCATCGTGCCGACCTGCGCGAAAGCGGTCGTGGCGGCTCCGGAGAGGACGGCGGCTAGGAATACGATGCGGATCATGACGAGAGCCTTTCACGTTCGTGATCTTTGTTCGTCGATCACTGTTCGCTGAACATATTGCTCTCCCTATCTGTTGCAAGCCCCTCCGGGGTTTTTCGAAAGGGGCCGCCGCGACGGCAAATGCCGAACGGCACCCTTAACCCGGGTGCCGTAAGCGGCTAGCAAGCAGCAACGGGCGCGCACGACGACGCCCGGAAGGAAGCGCGGGCTTTGTCGACGATCAGCGACGTTTCGAATGCGGCTAAGAGCTTCGTGGTCTCGCTGGAGAACCGCAAGGCGCGCGGCTCCGGCCACGAGCGCCGCAGCGAGATCCTCGCCGCCGCCCGCGAACTCTTTCTCGAGAAAGGGGTCGAGAGCGTGTCGACGCGACAGATCGCGACGCGGGTCGGCATCTCGCAAACCGCCTTCTACAACTACTTCGAGACCCGCGAGCAGCTGATCGACCAGCTGATGACCGACGCTTTCTCCAAGCTTGGCGCGGTCCTGGCCGACGTCGCGCAGGACGATCCCTTCGAGTCGGTGACGGCGGCAGGCCGCGCCTACATGCGCTTCGGCCTGGATCATCCCGACGAGTACCGCCTCGCCTTCATGCTGCGCGACGGTCGCCGGATCGACGTGGCCGAGGGGCTGCCGCTGCGCAGCGCGCTCGGCGAGGCCTGCTTCTCCAGGCTGGAGAGCAAGATCGCCCGGGGCATCCAAACCGGTGTGTTCAAGGACGGCGCCGATGCCAACACCATCGCGCGCTCCGTGCAGGCCTCATGGCACGGCGTCGTGGCGATGCTGCTGGCCTTTCCGGAGTTCGGCCAGCAGTCGACCGACACCCTGGTCGACACGCATGTCGCCATCGTGATGCGGGGCATCGGCGCTTAGGTCAGACGATCGGCAGCGCCGTCTCGGCCTTCAGCCCTTCCAACGCGAAGCGCGACTTCACGCTCTTCAGCGGCGCCAGGGCAACGAGCTTCTTGTAGAAGGCATCGAAGGCCGCCGTGTCCGGAACGACGACGCGCAGCATGTAGTCGACGTCGCCGGCCATGCGGTAGACGTCCATGACCTCTCGCATCGCCGTCAGGCCGGCGACGAGCCTCTCCTGCGCTTCGGTCCCGTGGTCGCCGACCTCGACCGAGACGAACGCGGTCAGGCTCAGCCCGAGCTTCTTCTGGTCGAGCAGCGCCACGCGGCGCTTGATGTAGCCGGTGCGCTCCAGCTTGTGCAGCCGCTTCCAGCACGGCGTCTGCGACAGCCCGACCTTGAAGGCGATCTGGCCGATCGCCATCGAGGCGTCGGCCTGCACCAGGGCGAGGATGCGCTTGTCGATGGCGTCGAGCGGTTTGGCTTCGAGCGACTTCGCGTCGGCTGATTTAATTTCGTCCGCCATGTCGGTTCCGGAGGCGCATCGCGCGCCTGCGATGGCAGGAGAAAAGAATTCTACCTGCCTGTCAACGCCATCGGCTCACGCATCGAAGGCGTAGCGGGCGGCGTGGCGCTCCGCGAGCGCCATCGTGCCCGGGCGCAGCGGCTCGCCGTAGGCGGCGGCCTTCTCGCGCGCGGCGCTCTGGCTTTCGCGCTGGCGCTGCGACTCGGCGGCACGCGGGCGGAGCGCGACGCCGCGGCGTGTCGCCGTCGAGCCGGGCGAGGCGGT
>CAXTQM010000336.1:0-3182 GCA_964246205.1 uncultured Beijerinckiaceae bacterium
CATCACTCACGCCCTTCGCGCGCCACGGCCGGGCCGTCCTCGGTTGAACCCATGTCCCTCGCAAAGCCCGGCCGGCGGCCGGGCAACCCTCGCTTTTCTTCCGGCCCCTGCGCCAAGCGGCCGGGCTGGTCGCTGGCCGTCCTCGAGGGCGTGCTGGCCGGGCGCTCGCACCGCTCCGCCGCCGGCAAGGCGCG
Source organism: uncultured Beijerinckiaceae bacterium (assembly GCA_964246205.1). Lineage (GTDB taxonomy): Bacteria > Pseudomonadota > Alphaproteobacteria > Rhizobiales > Beijerinckiaceae > RH-AL1. Next base: position 195 of record CAXTQM010000336.1, read on the forward strand.
GCTGCGCCGGGCCATCGACCTCACCCGCGAGATGCTCGAGGTGCCGGCCACCCATCGCATCGCCATTGTGCCGGCTTCCGATACCGGCGCCGTCGAGATGGCGATGTGGTCGCTGCTCGGCCCGCGCCCGGTCACCGTGCTGGCTTGGGAGGCCTTCGGCAAGGAATGGGTCACCGACGCTTCCGAGGAGCTGCCGCTGGAGGGTGCTCGCACCGTGGTCGCTCCCTACGGCGCATTGCCCGACCTTGCCGGCATCGACTTTGCCGGCGACCTCGTGTTCACCTGGAACGGCACCGCCGCCGGCGTTCGCGTGCCCTCGGGCGACTTCATCCCCGCCGACCGCGACGGCCTCACGATCTGCGATGCCACCTCGGCCGCCTTCGCCATGCCGCTGCCGTGGGACAAGCTCGACGTCGTCACCTTCTCCTGGCAGAAGGTGATGGGCGGCGAGGCGGCGCACGGCATGCTCATTCTCGGCCCCCGCGCCGTGGAGCGGCTGGAGGGCTACCGGCCGGCCTGGCCGCTGCCCAAGATCTTCCGCATGACCCGAAACGGCAAGCTGATCGAGAGCCTGTTCGAGGGCGAGGTCATCAACACGCCCTCCATGCTCTGCGTCGAGGACTACCTCGACACGCTGGCCTGGGCGAAGCGCATCGGCGGCCTGCCGGCGCTGCACGCCCGCGTCGCCGCCAACGCCGCCGCGCTCGATCGCTGGGTCGCGCGCACGCCATGGATCGACTATCTCGCCGCCGACCCGGCCACGCGATCGCCAACCGGCGTCTGCCTCAAGATCGTCGATCGCGACATCGTCTCGCGCGGCGAGTTTGGGCAGCGCGCCTTCGCGGCGGCGCTGGTCGACAAGCTCGAGGCGGAAGGCGCCGGCTTCGACTTCGGCGGCTACCGCGACGCCCCGCCTGGACTGCGGGTCTGGTGCGGCGCAACCGTCGAGACCGCCGACATCGAGGCGCTGACCGACTGGCTGGACTGGGGCTTTGCGGCCTTACGGGCGCCGCGCGCGCAGGCGGCATGAGCCCCATCGCCGAGCGGCGGCTGCTGCAGGTGGCGATCGCGCTCGCCGGTTTCGTGCCGGTCGGCGCCGGGCTGCAGGGCGCCATTCTCGGTGCCGACATGACCGGTGTCGACACGACCGGCGCCGCCGGCGACTCGGCGCTGGACAGCATGACGCGCTACCTTTCCGGCCTTCTGCTCGGCATCGGCCTGGCCTTCTGGGACGCCATCCCGACCATCGAGCAGCGCACAGCGCGCGTGCGGCTGCTCACCGCCATCGTCGCGCTCGGCGGGCTGATGCGGCTGCTGGGCGTCTTCGTCGTCGGCTATCCCGGCGGTCCGATGACCTTTGGACTATGCATGGAGCTCGTCGTGACGCCGTTGATCTGCCTATGGCAGACGCGCGTCGCGCGCCGGTGTGGCGTCCGTTACCAATGGCCAACCCGGGCCTGACAGCCGGCGCGGCACGATGGTGCGGCCCTGCTGCCGAAACGACGTCGGCAAGTGTGGCGGCCTCGATCTTGGGCACGTGATCTCCACCTGGCGGCAAGTCGCCCGCGACACCTGGCAGGCCGGCAGCGTCGCGCCAATGGAGGAGCGACATGCCGGCAGGCTCACCCCTCGCGCCCCCTCACCGCCAGGGCTACGGTCCATAGAGCGCGCACGGCGATGGCCTGCGCCAGGCGCGGCTCTCGGCGGGCGCGGCCGACGGCGTCGCCGAGCGCGGTCACCGCTTTTCCGAGCCGGGCGGCGTCCCACAGCCTCAGCTGCTGCTCGGCGGCGGCGCGGCGCGAGCCATAGAAGCCGTCGCCGCCCCCGCCGCCGGCGTCCATCGACACGCGCGCCTTGTGCAGGGCCGTGGCATGGCGCAACGCGGCGCCGAGCAGCTGGTTGACATCACCATTCTCGCCGAAGGCGCGCTCGGTGGTTGCCTCGATCGCCGGGAAGGCGCCGGAAAAGGCGCCGTCGATGGCATGGTCCAGCACCAGCGCCGAGGCGTCGGCGACGATCGCCTCGACGTGGGCGACGCTCACGCGCGAGTCACCGTGGGCGTAGGTCGCGAGCTTGTCGAGTTCCGAGCGACTGGTCAGCCGGTCCTGCCCCAGAAGGGTCAGCAGCAGCTCCTTGGCATCGGGCTCGATCGAGAGGCCGGAGGCGCCGAGTTCGCTGTCGATCAGCTGCGCCATCTCGCGGGGTCCATCGGGATGGCACTCGATCGCCGCGGCGGCACGCTCCTTCTCGCAAAGCTTGCGCAGCAGGTGGTCGCGCTTGATCGCGCCGGCCTCCACCGCGATCACGCAATCCTGCGGCGGCGCGCGCAGCATCGGCTCGATCGCCGGCAGCAGCGACTTGCCCGTCGCCTCGATGCTGATGGCCTTGCGGCCGCCGCCGAACATGGGCACGGCGTTGGCCTCGTCGGCGAGCTTCAGCGGGTCGGAGGCGACCTCGTCGCCGGAGAGGCGCACCAGCTGGAAGGCGTCCTTCGGGTCGTCGACGGCGCGTACCAGCACGGTGCGCATGCGTTCCGCCACCAGCCCGGCATCGGTGCCGAACACTAGGTAGAGGAACACGCCCGCCGGGGGATGATTGATGAAACGATCCGCCTCCACCGACCTGACCGCGACCATCGAGAACGCCTCATGAGACGGTTCTGCATCGCAGAGCCGGTCGCCGTCGGCAATCCGCGAGGGTCATGCGACTCCGGCATGACAGGCGCGACATGCCGACCTGCAACCGAAACCGCGGGTACGGATTTCTCGTCGTGATGCAGCTCGCGACCCGGCGCACAGCCGTTGCCGAGCTGACCAGTTTGTAACCCATCGCGTGTGTCGGACGACTTTAAGCTCGCGTAGGGATCCACCAAATAGAGGAGTTGCGCCGTCGATGCCCTGCATGGCGGCGCGTGGGGTCTGCCAAACCGGAGGCCCGAGGAGAACATGATGGCTGCTGCCCTTCCGATGATCTCGGGCGAGAGTGGGC
>CAXTQM010000337.1:0-1170 GCA_964246205.1 uncultured Beijerinckiaceae bacterium
CCCACCGGATGGCCGTTCCCGCTTAGGCAGCTTGCGTTAAGCTTTCATGACGCGGTGCTCCCGACTTGTCACGCGGGCGAAATCAACGGCGGATATGCACGGTCGCTTCACCACGGGATCCGCTGCTATCGCCGCGATTCGCCTCTTGCTCATCGTCGCGATGTTGATCGGCGCCTTCCTCGTGGGTCTGCCGCTGCAGATGCTCGTGGCGCGTGCGCGGCCGGCCATGGACCATCGCATGACGCTTCGAATGTGCCGCGTGCTGCTGCGCCTCGCCAGAGTCAGGCTGGAGGTCGAGGGTGCACCATCGGACGATCGGCCCCTGCTGCTGGTGGCCAACCACATGTCGTGGATCGATATCCTGGGGCTCGCGTCGCTGGCGCCGCTCTGCTTCCTGGCCAAGCGCGAGGTTTCGCGCTGGCCGCTGGTCTCGGCCTTCGCCGCCATGCAGGGCACCGTCTTCGTGGACCGGCTCCGCCGGCGCTCCATCCCTGCCGCCAACCGCGCCATGGTCGCACGCATGCTCGGGGGCAGCCCGATGTTGCTCTTCCCTGAAGGCACGACCCTGGCCGGGCCGTCCCCTGGCCCCTTTCGCTCGTCACATTTCGCCGCCGCGCGCGACCTGCTGGCGTTGGAGCCGCAATGCGGGTCCGTGTCGATCCAGCCGGTGGCGCTCTCCTACTCCCGTGCCGATGCCGCCTGGATCGACGACGAGTCGCTGGTTCCGCACGTTTGGCGGGTGTTGCGGCGACCCCCGCTGATCTGCCGCATCCGCTTCGGCGCGCCTGTCGCCTTCGTCGCGGGCAGCGATCGTAAGCGGGTCGCCCGGCAGGCGCGCGAGGCCGTGGCGGCGTTGATCGCCCTCGGCGCACCCGCCGAGATCGCCGGCCCGGTGGCGGCGCGCGTGCCGGTCACCCCCGCGACGGCACGGTGCTGAGCATGGCACGCCCACTCCCGCTGCCGGACTCGCGTCACACCGCGCGCGACCTTGCCACCCTCGGCAAGATCCTCGCCGCGATCCCCGAGGCGGTGGTTGCGGTCGGCGCCGACGACCACATCCTCGAGGCCAACGCCCCGGCTCGCGCGCTGATTCCCGCGCTGAGCGCTGGCGTGCCGCTGGCGAGCCACATGCGCTCGCCCGACGTGCTCGATGCCGTCGTCGCCCCGCCC
>CAXTQM010000337.1:1180-3180 GCA_964246205.1 uncultured Beijerinckiaceae bacterium
GGCCGGCGAGGCCACCGCGCGGGCGAGCTGGCTCGAGCGCGTGCCGGTGGAGCGGCTGTTCGAGGTGGCCGTCACCCCGGTCGACGGGCTCGACTGCGGGCCGATCGTCATCCTCTACCTGCACGAGGTGTCGGAGACCCGACAGTTCGAACGCATGCGCGTCGACTTCATCGCCAACGCCAGCCACGAGCTGCGCACGCCGCTGGCCTCGCTGCTTGGCTTCATAGAAACGCTGCAGGGCCCGGCGCGCAGAGACGACAAGGCGCGCGACCGCTTCCTCGGCATCATGCGTGAACTGGCGCAGCGCATGGCCCGGCTCGTCGACGACCTGCTGTCGCTGTCGCGCGTCGAGCAGCACCTGCACCTGCAACCGCGCGAGCGCGTCGACCTCGTCGCGCTGCTGCGCCACATCGCCGACACGCTGACTCCGCTGGCGCAGGATAGCGAGGTCACGCTCGCCGTCGAGGCTCAAGAGGCGGTAGCGGTGGTGGGGGACCGCGACGAGCTGATGCGGGTCGCCGAGAACCTCATCGAGAATGCCATCAAATACGGCGCTTCCGACGCCGCGGACCGTCGCGTTGTGATCGGCGTCGCCCGCCAGCGCGCCGAGGCGGTGCTGACCGTCCGCGACTTCGGCATCGGCATCGCGCCCGAGCACTTGCCGCGCCTGACCGAGCGCTTCTACCGCGTCGATGCCGGCCAGAGCCGCGCAAAGGGCGGCACCGGGCTGGGCCTCGCACTGGTCAAGCACGTCGTCGCCCGCCATCGTGGTCGCCTCGCGATCGAATCGACTCGGCATGAAGGAGCGACCTTCCGGGTTACGCTGCCGCTGTTCGTCGACTGACCGATCCTGAGGGCCTCAGCCGGCGGCGGCCAGCTTGTCCTGCGTCCTTGTGTCGAAATCGCCGGCGTCGTGGCGCTCGTGCAGCTGGCTCGACGGCTCGCCGAAGCTGCGGTTGACCATGCGGCCGCGCTTGACCGCCGGGCGGGCGAAGATCGCGTCGGCCCAACGCTGCACGTTGGCGTAATCCTCGACCTGCAGGAACTCGGCCGCCTCGTAGAGCCAGCCTTTGGCCAGGCCGCCGTACCAGGGAAAGATCGCGATGTCGGCAATCGTATAGGCGTCGCCGGCGAGGTACTCGTGGTCGGCGAGCCGCTTGTCGAGCACGTCGAGCTGCCGCTTGGCCTCCATCGCGAAGCGGTCGATGGCATATTCGATCTTGCTTGGCGCATAGGCGTAGAAATGGCCGAAGCCGCCGCCGAGATAGGGCGCGCTGCCCATCTGCCAGAACAGCCACGACAGGCACTCTGCCCGCTCCGCCGGGTCGCGCGGCAGGAAGGCACCGAACTTCTCCGCGAGGTGGAGCAGGATCGCGCCAGACTCGAAGATGCGGATCGGCGTCGCGCCGCTGTGGTCCACCAGCGCCGGGATCTTGGAATTGGGGTTCACCTCGACGAAGCCGGAGCCGAACTGGTCGCCGTCGCCGATCTTGATCAGCCAGGCGTCGTATTCCGCTCCGGAATGGCCGGCAGCCAGAAGCTCCTCCAGCATGATCGTGACCTTGACGCCGTTGGGCGTCGCCAGCGAATACAGCTGGAACGGGTGGCGCCCAACCTGCAGCGACTTGTCGTGCGTGGAGCCCGACACCGGGCGGTTGATCTTGGCGAAGGTGCCGCCGCTGGCTTCGGGCGGGACCCAAATCTTCGGCGGCGTGTAGGGCGTCTCGGTCAAGCGTCTGGCTCCGGCTGGTATGTCTCTTTGAATGCCGCGCTGGACGCGGCGCGGGCTAACACGCCGCGGCTCATTTTGTGCCCTCGAGCGGCCGCCGCGCCGCCGTCAGCCGCGCGTCGCTCGCTGCCATCGCCGCTGCCAAGTCGGCGTCCCGCCCGACAGCGTCGGCGAGGTCGCGGATCGTTTCGAGGGCGACGTCGGGGTTCCACGAGGCGAGCACGAGGTCGGCGCCGCCCACGAGCGTCGCCACGGCATGAGCGGCGATGGC
>CAXTQM010000338.1:0-3171 GCA_964246205.1 uncultured Beijerinckiaceae bacterium
GCCTTGACCTACCACGAGCCGGCGGTGCCTCGACGCGGCGCACTTCCGTCTGCGCGCGCAGGCGGGCGGCGGCGTCGGCGATGCGGGCCTCGGCGGCGGCGATCTCGCGCTGGTCGATCGCCTTGTCGATGCCGGTGGCGACGACCGAGACGCGCACGATGCCGTCGAGCGACTCGTCGAAGGTGGCGCCCAGGATGATGTTGGCGTCCTCGTCGACCTCCTGGCGGATGCGGCTCGCCGCCTCGTCGACCTCGTAGAGGGTGAGGTCGTTGCCGCCGGTGATCGAGATGAGCAGGCCCTTGGCGCCCTTCATCGAGACTTCGTCGAGCAGCGGGTTGGCGATGGCGGCCTCGGCGGCGAGGATCGCGCGCTTGTCGCCGGTGGCCTCGCCGGTGCCCATCATCGCCTTGCCCATCTCGCGCATGATGGCGCGGACGTCGGCGAAGTCGAGGTTGATCAAACCTTCCTTGACCATCAGGTCGGTGATGCAGGCGACGCCGGAATAAAGCACCTGGTCGGCCATCGAGAAGGCGTCGGCGAAGGTGGTCTTTTCGTTGGCGATGCGGAACAGGTTCTGGTTGGGGATGGTGATCAGCGTGTCGACGGCCTTGTGCAGCTCCGCGATGCCGCCGTCGGCCGTGCGCATGCGCTTCTGGCCCTCGAATTGGAAAGGCTTGGTGACGACGCCGACCGTGAGGATGCCCATCTCGCGAGCGCAACGGGCGATGACCGGCGCCGCGCCGGTGCCGGTGCCGCCGCCCATGCCGGCGGTGACGAACACCATGTGGATGCCGGCGAGATGGTCGCGGATTTCGTCGAGCGCCTCCTCGGCGGCGGCACGGCCGACGTCGGGATGGGCGCCGGCGCCGAGACCCTCGGTGACCTGCAGCCCCATCTGTATGACTCGCTCGGCCTTCGACGAGGTCAGCGCCTGGGCATCGGTGTTGGCGACGACGAAATCGACGCCGACGAGGCCGGAGACGATCATGTTGTTGACCGCGTTGCCGCCGGCACCGCCGACGCCGCAGACCATGATGCGCGGCTTCAGCTCCCGCAGTTCCGGTGCTTTCAGGTTGATCGTCATCGCATGGCCCCTTGCGTAGGAAAGCGCCGGAGCGCCGGTTTGATACCAACTGATTCGCGCAACTTACGATATGGCCGCCGCGCCATATTCATCCGCTGCGACATCTCAGAAACTGTCCTTCAGCCAACGACCCATGCGGCTGAGGTAATTGTCGTTCGAGGGCTCGCGCGAGTTTCTCGAGCCGGCCGGGCGGAAGTGCTCGATGCCGCTGACCTGCGGGTAGACGAGCAGGCCGACGGCGGCCGAGAAGGCCGGGCCTTTGGCGGATTCCGGCAGCCCCTGGATGCCGAGCGGCCGGCCGATGCGGACCTGGCCGGAGACGATGCGCTTGGCCGCTTCCGACAGTCCGGCGAGCTGGGCGGCACCGCCGGTGAGGACGATGCGGCGCCCGGAGTGGGCGGGGAAGCCGGCGGACTTGAGGCGGTCGCGGACGAGCTCGAGGATCTCCTCGACGCGCGGCCTGATGATGCGGGTCAGCTGCGATTTCGGCAGGTGCGTGGTGTGGTCCTCGTCCTCCCCGACAGGCGTGACGGCGATGCTTTCGCGATCGTCCGAGGCCGAGGCGAGGCAGGTGCCGTGCAGCGTCTTCAGCCGCTCGGCGTCGGCCAGCGGGATGTTGAGCCCGCGGGCGAGGTCCATGGTGATATGGCGCCCGCCGACCGCGAAGGCGTCGACGTGGCTGAGGTTGCCGTCGGAGAAGATGCCAACCGATGTGGTTCCGCCGCCGATGTCGATCAGCGCGGTGCCGAGCTCGGCCTCGTCGTCGACCAGCGCCGACAGGCCGGAGGCGTAGGGCGTCGCCACCACGGCCTCGACCGAGAGGTGGCAGCGCTCGACGGCGAGCATCAGGTTGCGCGCCGCGACGCCGTCGGTCGAGACCACGTGCATGGCGGCGCCGAGCTCGTCGCCGATCAGGCCGCGCGGGTCGCGGATGGCGTCGGCGCTGCCCAGCGTGAAGCCGGTCGGCAGCGAGTGCAGCGGCGAGCGGCCGGGCTCGACGCTGGCGTGGCAGGCCTCGAGCACGCGGTGGACCTCGCTGTCGGAGACGGCGTGGCCGCCGACCCCGATCTTGGCGTCGAAGAAGCGCGACGACAGCCGGCCGCCCGAAATGTTGACGATGACGCTCTGTACCTGAACGCCGGCCATGCGCTCGGCGGCATCGACCGCGAGGCGGATGGCGCCCTCGGCCGCTTCCATGTCGACGACGATGCCGCCCTTGATGCCGCGCGAGCGCTGGTGGCCGATGCCGAGGATGCGGCAGCGGTGGGTGCGGCCGCGCAGCATCTCCGAGGGTTCGATCGGCTGCAGACGGGCGATGAGGCACACGATCTTCGAGGTGCCGACGTCGAGCGTCGAGAGGATGGCGGTCCGCCGGGAAGACAGCGGTCGCATGCGCGGCGGCATCGTGGCCGAACTCATGTCGTCGCACCCTTCTTCTTGGTCGATTTTTTGGCCTGCGCGTCGGCGCGGGTGGCGGCGGCGTCCGTGGTCAGCCGCGCTACGATGCGGCCGGGAATGCGCAGGTCGAGCGACAGCACGTCCTTCTCCAGGATGTGACCGTCGTGCTCGAGCACCGCGAGGCGCGCGACGGCGTCAGCCGGATCCTTCTCCGGCAGCTCGATCTCGAGCCCGCTGTCGGTCTTCAGCGTCCAGCGACGGCCGGCGACGTAGATGCCGGCGCGGATGCGGTCGCGCAGGTCGCCGGCGGCGTCGAGCACTTCGCCATATTCGTCGAGGTGCCTGTTGGCTGCGGGGCCGACAACCAGCGGCAGGCGCCCGAAGCGCGGGTCAGTGAGGTTGTCGATCGGGGTGCCGTCGCCGGCTACGAGGGAGACTTGCCCGTCCTTCTGCCATAGCGCGGTCGGCTTGCGCTCCTCGACCTCGATCAGCAGCCGGTCGGGATAGAGCTTGGAGACGCTGGCCTCTCGGATAAGCGGCACCGCCTCGAGCCGGGCGCGAACGGCGGCGACGTCGAGGAAGACCAGCGAGCTGCGCGGGCCGATGCCGGCGAGGCCGAGGATCTCGGGCTCGGTCAGCTCGCGCGTGCCGGTGACGGTGACGGCCTTGATCGAGAAGCCGGCGATCCT
>CAXTQM010000339.1:0-3154 GCA_964246205.1 uncultured Beijerinckiaceae bacterium
TTGCCGGCACCGATGATGCCGATCTTGTAGTGCTCGGCCGCTTGCGCCAGCGGCGTCACTGCCGCCGCGAGCGCCACCAGGACAGCCGACCGCACCAAGTTCCTACGCATTTCTTGGGTCTCCGATTGAAGTTGCTGACGTATCTAAAGCGTTACGGCGCATTCGGCTAAGCTCGCGACGTCCACGATTTCGTGACTGCCTCCTTCGGAGCAGAGCCTAGATCCGGATCTCGGTCGACCGATGCCGCGGCAGCTCGTGCATTCGCAACATCGGTGGCAGATCAGCCGTCGACGACGACCCACGCCGGTGCGTGGTCGCTCGCCTGGATTTCGGCTCGCACCTGGCGATCGACGCCGGCGTCACGCAGCCTCGGCGCGAGCGCTGGCGACAGCAGCAGGTGATCGAGCCGCAGCCCGGCGTCGCGGCGCCAGCGGTCGCGCTTGTAGCTCCAGAACGTGTACATCGGCGCGTCGGGATGGAGCGCGCGCAGCGCGTCGCACCAGCCGGCGCCGGTAAGCCGGGCGAAGGCGGCGCGGCTGTCGGGATGCACCAGCGCGTCCTGCGACCACGACTTCGTGGGGTAGATGTCGAAGGCGGTCGGCGCGACGTTGAGGTCGCCGGCGAGCACGGCCGCTACGTCCGCCTCGCGCAGCACCGCGGCCCGGGCGAGCAGCCGCTCGAACCACGCCAGCTTGTAGTCGAATTTCGGCCCCGGGCGCGGGTTGCCGTTGGGCAGGTAGATCGAGGCGACGAGGACGCCGTCCACCGCCGCCTCGATGTAGCGGGCCTGGGCGTCCGAGGGATCGCCGGGCAGTTCCGTCGCGGTGACGACCGGCTCGTGGGCGCCGCGCGCCAGGATGGCGACGCCGTTCCAGCTGCGCTGCCCCTGCCAGACGGCGGCGTAGCCGGCGCGGCGCAGCGCATCGACGGGAAAGGCGCGCTGCTCCGCCTTGAGTTCCTGCAGGCAGACCACGTCCGGCCGCGCCGACGCGAGCCACGTCAGCAGGTTGGCCAGCCGCTTGTTGATGTCGTTGACGTTGAAGGTCGCGATCTTCAGGCGAGCACCCCCGCCATCCACGCGACGGCGACGTCGAGCATCTCGTCCAGCACCTCCGCATCGTTGCGACCGGAGCGCTTCGGCACGTGAAACGAATGATCCGCGCCATCGACGACGTGCAACGTAGCTCTCGACTCGAAAGCTGCCGTTACGGGCGCGAGCAGCCCAAGGTCCGCCAAGGCATCCCGGGTTCCCTGGAGGAAGAGCATCGGCAGATGCACCGCGGCGAGGTGGTCGGCACGGCTGGTGGCCGGCTTGCCGGCGGCGTGCAGCGGGAAGCCGAAAAAGACCAGCCCGCGCACGCCGGGCAGCGGCGAGGCGGCCTGCGCGCCCGACGTCATGCGGCCGCCGAAGGACTTGCCGCCCGCGAAGAGCGGCAGACCAAGGATCTGACCCGCCGCCGCGACCGCTGCCGCCCGAACCGTCGCCTGCGCGAGCGCGGGACTGTCGGGCCGGAAGGAGCCTGCTTCCCTCGACGGAAACTGGAAGCGCAGCGTCGCCATCCCCCGCGCCGCGAGCCCGTCGGCGACAGCCGCGAGGAACGGGTGCGCCATGCCGGCCCCTGCCCCGTGCGCCAGCGTCAGGCAGGCGAACGAATCCCGCGGCACGCGCACGAGTGCGGACACGCGGTGCGACGCATCGACGTCGAGGGTGAGCTTCGTTTCGTCGTCTTGCATCGGCGTCCGGCGTGACCTTGGGATGATCTCTCTCCGGGGCTGGCGCCCCGGATTGTCGACCCCTAGGTTAAGGCTGGTTCCTCCCACGTTTCGGACGCATGAAGAAGCCGAAGACCAAGGCCGGTCCGATCACCCCTGCCCCGCTCCCGGCCGATGCGCCCGCGTTCGAGGGCCGCGCCATCACGGTTCGTGGCGCCCGCGAGCACAACCTCAAGAACGTCGACCTGTCGATCCCGCGCGACAAGCTCGTGGTGTTCACCGGCCTGTCGGGCTCGGGCAAGTCGTCGCTGGCCTTCGACACGATCTACGCCGAGGGGCAGCGCCGCTACGTCGAGTCGCTCTCGGCCTACGCCCGCCAATTTCTCGAGATGATGCAGAAGCCCGACGTCGACCAGATCGACGGGCTGTCGCCGGCGATCTCCATCGAGCAGAAGACCACCTCGAAGAACCCGCGCTCCACCGTCGCCACCGTCACCGAGATCTACGACTACATGCGCCTCTTGTGGGCGCGCGTCGGCATCCCCTACTCGCCGACGACCGGCCTGCCGATCGAATCGCAGACGGTCAGCCAGATGGTCGACCGCCTCGCCGCGCTGCCCGAGCGCACGCGACTCTACCTGCTGGCGCCGGTGATCCGCGGCCGCAAGGGCGAGTACCGCAAGGAGATCGCCGAATACCTGAAGAAGGGTTTTCAGCGGCTCAAGGTCGACGGCGCGTTCCACGAGATCGCCGACGCGCCCGTACTCGACAAGAAGCTGAAGCACGACATCGACGTGGTGGTTGACCGCATCGCGGTGAAGGACGACCAGCGCCAGCGCTACGCCGAGAGCCTCGAGACCGCGCTGGAACTCGCCGATGGCATCGCCGTCGCGGAATACGCCAGCGAGACCGACGAGAAGGGCGCCCCAAAGCGCATCACCTTCTCCTCAAAGTTCGCCTGCCCCGTTTCCGGCTTCACCATCGCCGAGATCGAGCCCAGGCTCTTTTCCTTCAACAACCCGTTCGGCGCCTGCCCGGAATGCGGCGGCCTTGGGCTGGAGCAGCGCATCGACGCCGAGCTGATCGTGCCCAACCCGGCACTGACCCTGCGCCGCGGCGCCATCGCGCCCTGGGCCAAGTCGACCTCGCCTTACTACATGCAGACGCTGGAGGCGCTCGGCCGCGCCTACAAGTTCCGCCTCGACGTGGCCTTCGAGAAGCTGCCGCTCGAGGTCCAGCACATGCTGTTCTACGGCTCGGGCAAGCAGAGCGTGCGCTTCTCCTACGCCGACGGCGTGCGCGACTACGACGTCAACAAGCCCTTCGAGGGCATCATCCGCAACCTGGAGCGCCGCTTCAAGGAGACGGAGAGCGAGTGGGCGCGCGAGGAGATCGGGCGCTTCATGTCGGCCACGCCCTGCGAGGCCTGCCACGGCACGCG
>CAXTQM010000340.1:0-3124 GCA_964246205.1 uncultured Beijerinckiaceae bacterium
GTTCACGGCGGGGCCGGCGGTGTCCTTGTAGGGGTCGCCGACGGTGTCGCCGGTGACGGAAGCCTTGTGGGCGTCGCCGCCCTTGAGGTGCTTTACGCCGTCCTTGTCGATGAAGCCGTCCTCGAAGCTCTTCTTGGCGTTGTCCCAGGCGCCGCCGCCGCTGGTCATGGAGATGGCGACGAACAGGCCGTTGACGATGACGCCGAGCAGCGAGGCGCCGAGGGCGGCGAAGGCGCTGGCCTTGGAGCCGGAGATGAACAGCACGCCGAAATAGACCACGAACGGCGCCAGCACCGGCAGCAGCGAGGGGATGATCATCTCGCGGATCGCCGACCGGGTGAGGAGGTCGACTGCGCGGGCGTAGTTCGGGCGCGAGGTGCCGGCCATGATGCCGGGATCGTCGTGGAACTGGCGGCGCACCTCCTCTACCACCGAGCCGGCGGCGCGGCCCACCGCCGTCATCGCGATGCCGCCGAAGAGGTAGGGGATGAGGCCGCCGAAGATGAGCCCGGCGACGACGTAGGGGTTGGAGAGATCGAACGAGATCTTGCCCGCCAGCCCCTCGAAGTAGCGGTACTTGTCGGCGTGGGCGGCGAAATAGTTGAGGTCGCCGGAATAGGCGGCGAACAGCACCAGGGCGCCGAGGCCGGCCGAGCCGATGGCGTAGCCCTTGGTGACGGCCTTGGTGGTGTTGCCGACGGCGTCGAGCGCATCGGTGGAGTGCCGCACCTCCGAGGGCAGGCCGGCCATCTCGGCGATGCCGCCGGCATTGTCGGTGACCGGGCCGAAGGCGTCGAGCGCGACGATCATGCCGGCGAGGCCGAGCATGGTGGTGACGGAGATGGCCAGGCCGAACAGCCCGGCGAGCTGGTAGGTCGCGATGATGCCGCCGATGATCACCAGCGCCGGCAGCGCCGTCGATTCGAGCGACACGGCGAGGCCCTGGATGACGTTGGTGCCGTGGCCGGTGACGGAGGCCTGGGCGATCGAGACCACCGGGCGCTTGCCGGTGCCGGTGTAGTACTCGGTGATGACGACGATGAGCGCGGTCACCACCAGCCCGACGAGGCCGCAGCAGAACAGCCGCCAGCCGACGATGGTGGTCGCGACGGCGCCGCCGGGCGAGCCGGTGGTCTGCGCCAGCTCGCCGAAGCCGACCGTGAAGTAGGTCGCAATGGCAAGCCCGACGATCGAGAGCAGGCCGGTGGCGATCAGCCCCTTGTAGAGCGCGCCCATGATCGAGCCGTTGGGGCCGAGCTTCACCGCGTAGGTGCCGGCGATGGAGGTGACGATGCAGGTGGCGCAAATCGCGAGCGGGTAGAGCATGGCGCTCTTCAGGATCGGCGTGCCGGCGAAGTAGATGGCGGCGAGCACCATGGTGGCGACCACGGTGACGGCGTAGGTCTCGAAGAGGTCGGCGGCCATGCCGGCGCAGTCGCCGACGTTGTCGCCCACGTTGTCGGCGATGGTGGCGGGGTTGCGCGGGTCGTCCTCGGGGATGCCGGCCTCGACCTTGCCGACGAGGTCGGCGCCGACGTCGGCACCCTTGGTGAAGATGCCGCCGCCGAGCCGGGCGAAGATCGAGATCAGCGAGGCGCCGAAGCCGAGCGCCACCAGCGCGTCGATGACTTCGCGGCTATCGGACGGGTGGCCCAGCGGCCCGGTCAGAATCAGGTAGTAGACGGCGACGCCGAGCAGCGCCAGGCCGGCGACCAGCATGCCGGTGATGGCGCCGGCCTTGAAGGAGATGTCGAGGCCCCGCGCCAGCGACAGCGAGGCGCCCTGCGCGGTGCGCACGTTGGCCCGCACCGAGACGTTCATGCCGATGAAGCCGGCCAGCCCCGAGAGCACCGCGCCGACGAGGAAGCCGATGGCGACCGGCCAGGACAGCAGGAAGCCGAGGATCACGAAGATGACGATGCCGACGCCCGCGATGGTGAGGTACTGGCGGCGGAGATAGGCCTGCGCGCCCTCGGCGATGGCGCCGGCGATCTCCTGCATGCGGGCGTTGCCGGCATCCGCCGCCATGAGCTGGCTGGTGGTGACCACGCCGTAGACGATCGACAGCAAGCCGCCGAGAATAACCAGCCAGAGTCCGAGCATCGTGAAGCGTCTCCCGTCCCTGCCCTCTCCCGATCGTGCCGCCGGGTGTCGAGCGGAGCGGACCTTAGTCAAAAAGGCCGCGGCTCCGCAATCGAGGAAAGCGGCGGCGGCGCAGGCCGGAAAGGCTATGGACAAAGGCGAGAGGCGCCTCCTAAGCAGGTGCCGATGCTCGCCCAGCGGAGCCGCCACCGCCATGACGACCCCCTCGCGCACCCTTCTCGTCGCGACCCTGGCCGCTCTGCTCGCCGGGCACGCGCTCGCCGCCGAGCGCTTCCCCGCCATCGCGCCGGCCGACATGTCGCCCGAGCAGAAGGCGGTCATGGCGGCGATCGCCTCGGGGCCGCGCAAGTCCGTCGCCGGACCGTTCCTGGCCTGGCTGGTCAGCCCGGTGCTTGCCGACCGGCTGCAGAAGGTCGGCGAATACGTGCGCTTCCAGTCGTCGCTGCCCAAGCGACTCAACGAGTTCGCCATCCTGCTCGCCGGGCGGACCTGGACCTCGCAGTACGAGTGGGCCTACCACTACCCGCTGGCCTTGAAGGAAGGCGTCGAGCCCGCCGTGCTGGCCGACCTCGCCGCCGGCCGCGAGCCCACCGGCATGAGCGCCGACGAGGCGCTGGTCTACCGCTTCACGCAGGAGCTGCGGCGCGACAAGGCGGTCTCTGACGCCACCTTCGCCGCCACGGAGAAGGCCTTTGGCAAGCGCGGAGTGATCGACCTGGTCGCGGTGCAGGGCTATTACGACACCGTGTGCATGACGCTGAACGTGGCGCAGGTGCCGATGCCGGAGGGCAGCACGGTGCCGCCGCTGCAGCCGGTGAGGTGAGCGCCGGCTAGAAGTGCGAGAAGCTGAGGCCGGCGAGCGGGAGGTCGCGCCCGCCGGCGTCTCTCAATGAGAGGCCGCCGTCGCCCTAGAGCCGGGCCTGCTGAACAAGGCGCTGACCGGCGGCGACGACTACGAGGGGATCTGCTGCGTGGCGCCGGATCAGGCCGCCGGCTTCGAGGCGGCGACCAGGGCGGCCGG
>CAXTQM010000341.1:0-3118 GCA_964246205.1 uncultured Beijerinckiaceae bacterium
GCGCTGGATGATGGCCTGGGTTCCGGGTCCCGCCACGGCCTCGATCCAGGGCGGCGCCCCGTAGCGCAGGGCGGCGGCGCGCTCCAGCGCCGCAACGGCGCCCTCGTCCGGCAGCCGCGCCCAGTCCGCGGGCTTCAGCCCTTCGACCGGATAAGACCGCGGATTGATCCCCGTCGACAGGTCGAGCCAGGGCTCCGGGACTTTGGGGAAGGTGCGGCGCGCGGCGTCGAGCGCGCCGCCGTGGCGGCTGAATGCGGGATCTACGATCACGGCGCGAGCCTCGCAAAGCCCGCGCGTTCTGACAACCCCGTCGCGGTTTGGCCCTCGACCGAGAGTTCGGCTGACAAGCAGGCCCCGGCGGGGCTATAGACCGCGGCAGGAGCCCTGGGAGAGAGCATGGACGCGCGCAAGCAGGCCCCGCTGGCGCGGCACGCCATGGCTTATGTCCTCGCCGGCGGGCGCGGCAGCCGCCTCCTCGAACTCACCGACCACCGCGCCAAGCCTGCGGTCTACTTCGGCGGCAAGTCGCGCATCATCGATTTCGCGCTGTCGAACGCGCTGAACTCCGGCATTCGCCGCATCGGCGTCGCCACGCAGTACAAGGCGCATTCCCTGATCCGCCACCTCCAGCGCGGCTGGAGCTTCTTCCGGCCGGAGCGCAACGAGAGCTTCGACATCCTGCCGGCGTCGCAGCAGGTCTCGGAGAACCTCTGGTACGCCGGGACCGCCGACGCCGTGTACCAGAACACCGCGATCATCCGCGACTACGGCCCGCGTTACATCGTCGTGCTCGCCGGCGACCACGTCTACAAGCAGGATTACGAGCTGATGCTGCAGCAGCACGTCGACACCGGCGCCGACGTCACCGTCGGCTGCCTCGAGGTGCCGCGCATGGAGGCCACGGCCTTCGGCGTGATGGCGGTGGACGCGAAGGACAACATCGTCTCCTTCCTGGAAAAGCCGGCCGACCCGCCGCCGATGCCCGGCAAACCCGAGGTCGCGCTGGCCTCGATGGGCATCTACGTCTTCGAGGCCGAATTCCTGTTCGAGCAGCTGCGCCGCGACGCCGCCGACCCGACTTCCGCCCACGATTTCGGCAAGGACATCGTCCCCCACATCGTAAAACACGGCAAGGCGGTTGCTCACCCGTTCGGCCGCTCCTGCGTGCGCTCCTCCGAGGAGGCTGAACCCTACTGGCGCGACGCCGGCACGCTGGATTCCTACTTCGAGGCCAACCTGGACCTTTGCGACATCGTGCCGGGCTTGGATCTCTACGACCGCGACTGGCCGATCTGGACCTACGGCGAGATCACGCCGCCGGCCAAATTCGTGCACGACGTCGATGGGCGTCGCGGTCGCGCCACCAATTCGCTGGTCTCGGGCGGCTGCATCGTTTCGGGCTCGGAGATGAGCTGCTCGCTTCTGTTCACCGGCGTGCACGTGCACTCGTTCGGCAACATCCACGGCGCGGTGGTGCTGCCCTATGCCAACATCGGCCGCGGCGCGCGGCTGAAGAACGTCATCGTCGACCGAGGCGTGCGCATTCCCGACGGCCTCGTCGTCGGCGAGGACCCGGAGCGCGACGCCGCCCGCTTCCGCCGCACCGACAAGGGCATCTGCCTGATCACCCAGCCGATGATCGACAGGTTGTACAATTAGCAATCCTCCTCCGCTTGAGCGGAGAAGAGGTCCCTAGCGAGCGGGAACGTAGCCTCGCCCGAACGGATCGCCGGCGTTCCGTTCACCGTCTCCACGCGATCCAGCAGCTCGATCGCCAGGGATCGGGTCAGCCTCGCCCAAAGCCCGCCGCGCACCAGCACGTAGGGCTTCACGCCGCCGTCGTCCGCCGTCGCGAAGCGCAGCGGGTGGGCGTCACCGGCCTCGACATCGTCGCCGAGGTTGGTGACGAAGCTGAGGTGCCCCTCGTGTTCGGCCATGGCGACGGCCGCGAAGGGCGCGTCCTCCACTTCGATGCCGACGCACTCGGCCGGGGTCACAAGCACGAAGCGCTCCGGGTCCTTGCGCAGGACGGAGGCGAAGAGCCGCACCAGCGCCGGCCGGTCGATCGGCGTGCCGTTGTAATGCCAGCCGCCGTCGGCGGCGATGCGCATGGCGATGTCGCCGCAGAACGGTGGGTTCCACAGGTGCACCGGCGCCGGGCCGCGCGCGGCGAGGCCGCCCACCGCCGCGATCAGCGACTGCAGCCGCCCGTCCGGCGCCTTTTCCGGGGTGTCGTTCTCAGTCATAATTGCAACTCATTGGGCGCCAAGGTCGCGAGACCCTGAGAACACCGCCGCAATAAGCCCGAGGGAGCCGCCCGTCCATGGCCGAAGCCACCGCCGCCACTTCGGCCAGCTCGCTCGAAGCCGCCGTGGCGCGCAGCGCCGAGATCGCGCTCGACCGCGTTGCCGCCGCCCGCGCTGCCGTCGCCACCGTGATCTTCGGCCAGGAGCAGGTGGTCGAGGAGGTGCTGGTCACGCTGCTCGCCGGCGGCCACGGCCTGCTCGTCGGCGTGCCCGGCCTCGCCAAGACCAAGCTCGTCGACACGCTCGGCATCGTGCTTGGGCTGAACGCCCGCCGCGTGCAGTTCACGCCCGACCTGATGCCGGCCGACATCCTCGGCTCCGAGATCCTCGAGGAGAGCATCGACCACAAGCGCTCGTTCAAGTTCATGAAGGGGCCGATCTTCGCGCAGCTGCTGATGGCCGACGAGATCAACCGCGCCTCGCCGCGCACGCAGTCCGCTTTGCTGCAGGCCATGCAGGAGTACCACGTCTCCGTCGCCGGAGAGCGCTACGACCTGCCGGCGCCGTTCCACGTGCTCGCCACGCAGAACCCACTCGAGCAGGAGGGCACCTATCCCTTGCCCGAGGCGCAGCTCGATCGCTTCCTGATGCAGATCGACGTCACCTATCCCGACCGCGCGGCGGAGCGGCGCATCCTCGTCGAGACCACCGGCGAGACCGAGGCCAAGGCCAAGGCGGCCATGACCGCCGAGGACTTGCAGGCGACGCAGCGCCTCGTGCGGCGGCTGCCGGTCGGCGAGACCATCGTGGAGGCGATCCTCGACATCGTGCGCTCCGCCCGTCCTGGCGAGGGCAGCGATGCCGCCCTGACC
>CAXTQM010000342.1:0-3114 GCA_964246205.1 uncultured Beijerinckiaceae bacterium
GGTCGCGGCGCGGCTGCTGTCGTCGTTTCGCAGCTGGCGATCGTTGGAGCCGGGGCGACGCGCTCGCGCGCAGGCCGCTCTCGAGCGGGTGGCGGGCACGGAGCGGCTCTCTGCCGACGTGGCCGACATCGCGGGCCGATCGCTGGCCTGATCAAGTCGAGTTTCGCAACGATACTGGATCGCTACTGACCATCTTTCGATGTTGAGCGGAGCTGACCATCGCTCTATCGCGTTTCTGCTTTGTTCCAATGTTTTCGCTTTCGCATCACTAATCTAGCTGGACAAATCAGGACGCTGGGACTCAGATGAGGCGATTCGGAGAAGATGCGGCACATCCGCTCCGGATCGATCGAGGGGGCCTCATGTCACGTGCGAGCGTGGCCAGTGTCACTGCGCGAGCAGGGATCTGGCGCAACCTTGCCTTGCGACGACGATCGGCCAGTCGCCGGAGCGATGCCGCGAGCGATGCACCGTTCGACCTCGTGACCGGCGTCAAAGCCGGTACGACGATGGCGGCGGAGCTGTTGCTTCGCCGAGCGGTGCCCGCGGCGATCTTCGCCTTTCTCGCGATCCTCGCCGCCATCGCCTGGCACGCCTCGGCGCAAGAGCAGGAACAGGTGGTCGGGGAGGCCATCGCCAACATTGAGCTCGTCTCCTCCGTCGTGGCGGACGACCTCGACCGGCGCCTGCACGCGTCGTCGTCTCCCGCAGCCGACGTGCTGGTCGGGCTGGTCCCCGCGCAGGCGCAGCGGCGCGGTCTGCGCATCGTGATCAGCAACGAGGCCGGCGTCGTCACCGCCGCCTTTCCGCCGGGCACCGCGAAGAGCAGCCTCGCCGAGGAGCTCGGTGCCTCGGAGCCGCTCACCATCTTCGCCGAGAAAGCCGGCGTCATGCGCCTGGTGCTGCCCGATGGCGAGGAGGCGCTCGCCACCGTCAGCTCGCTGCCGACGGTCGGCGGGCAGGTCGCCTTGGTGCGGACGATGGCGGACGTGCTCACCGAGTGGCGCGACGGGCGCGACCGCGCGATCGTGCTGGTCGTCAGCGTCGGCGCCGTGCTCGCGGCGCTCGCCTTCGGCTACACGTGGCAGGCCGGACGCGCCCGCGAATCCGACTCGAGCTGCCGCGCCATGCGCGAGCGCGTCGACATGGTCCTCGCGCGCGGCCGCTGCGGACTGTGGGACTGGGACCTAGCCAGCGGCCACGTCGACTGGTCGATGTCGATGTTCGAGATCGTCGGCATGCTGCCGCGCCGCAAGGCGCTCAGCTTTGCCGAGGTCAACGCGCTGATCCATCCCGGCGACGGCGGCCTCAACGAGCTGAGCCGGCTGCTCGCGCTCAATCCGGGCGGCGCGATCGACCACGTATTCCGCATGCGCGGCGCTTCTGGTGATTGGATCTGGCTGCGTGCCAAGGCCGAGATCATCGACGGCAACGGTGGCAGCCCGCACCTCGTCGGCATCGCCATCGACATCACCGAAACCATGGCGCTGGAGGAGCGCTCGGCCGCCGCCGACATGAGGCTGCGCGACGCCATCGAGACCATCTCCGAGGCCTTCGTGGTCTGGGACGCCGACAACCGCCTCGTCATGTGCAACTCGAAGTTCCAGCGCTTCCACAACCTGCCCATCGACGCGGTCAAACCCGGCACGCCCTACGCGCAAGCGATGGAGCGCGGCACCGCGCCCGTGATCCACTCGCAGGTGGCGGTGATCGAGCGCCAGCCGATGGGGGCTCGCACCTTCGAGGCCCAGCTCGCCGACGGCCGCTGGCTGCAGATCAACGAGCGCCGCACCAAGGATGGCGGCTACGTCTCGGTCGGCACCGACATCACCACCCTCAAGCGCCACGAGGAGCAGCTGATGGAGTCCGAGCGCCAGCTGCTCGGTTCGGTGGCCGACCTCAAGCGGTCGCGCCAGCTGCTGACGAGCCAGGCGCAGGAGCTCGCCACGCTGGCCGAGAAGTACCGCGAGCAGAAGGCCGAAGCCGAGACTGCGAGCCGCGCCAAGTCCGACTTCCTCGCCAACATGAGCCACGAGCTGCGCACGCCGCTCAACGCGATCCTCGGCTTTTCCGAGGTGATGATGACGGAGGCCTTCGGGCCGGTCGGCTCGCCGCTCTACGCCGACTATTCCAAGCACATCCACCAGAGCGGGCATTCCCTCAACCAGATGATCACCGACGTGCTGGAAATGGCGCATCTCGATTCCGGCCGCGTGCGGCTTGAGCGGAGCGACTTCGCCATTGGCGAGGCGATCGAGGCGGCGGTGCGCTCGGTGTCGCAGGCGGCGGCGGCGGCGCAGATCACGGTCGAGTTCGAACCGCGCGCCGCGACCATGGTGCACGCCGACCGCAACGCGCTGGTGAAGATCCTCGCCATCCTGCTGAACAACGGGGTCAAGTACACGCCGGCGGGCGGCACGGTGAACGTGCGCGCCCTCTCCGGCCAGGGCGGTCTGTCGCTCTCCGTCGAGGACACCGGCGTCGGCATCCCGCCGGAAGCGCTGTCGCGGCTCGGCAACCCGTTCGAGCAGGCCGACCTGCGGCTCAAGAACGGCATGCGCGGCTCCGGCCTCGGCCTCGCCATCGCCCGCTCGCTGGTCGAGCTCCACGGCGGGACGATGCGCATAACCTCGAAGCCGGACGTCGGCACCACCGTGCTGGTGAAACTGCCGCGCGAGGTACTGGTGCGGACGCCGCTGCAGATCGCCGGCGGCTCCCGCCCTGCTGGTCGGTCCTCGCGCTTCGCCTTGCCCTCGCCCGGCGAGAAGCGCCAGGTTTCCGCCACCGGTTGAAGCCTTGCTCCGCGGGAACGGGCGTGCCATGCCGGCCGCTCCCAGCCCACCAGGACGATCCATGGCCCGCTCTGCCGCCGACAAGGAAGAAGCCGCCGCGATGCTCGCGGAGGCGGAGGCCAACACCAAGGGTCCGGTGCTCAGCCCGGAGCAGACCTTGATGATGTTCGCGCTGGTGGCGCGGCAGGGCTTCATCGCGCAGAACGACCTCGGCGTGCCCGTCGACGCCGCCGACCGCGAGATGCTGGAAGGCGAAGGCCTGGTCGAGACCATCAAGCGCGAGCAGAACGCCTTGTGGCTGCGGATCACCGACGCCGGCTGG
>CAXTQM010000343.1:0-3111 GCA_964246205.1 uncultured Beijerinckiaceae bacterium
CCTCGCGATGATCGAGATGCGCAAGCTGGGACGGACCGGGATCGAGGTGTCCTCGATCTGCCTCGGCACGATGACCTTCGGCCAGCAGAACACCGAGGCCGAGGGGCACGCCCAGATGGACCGCGCGGTCGACGCCGGGATCAACTTCCTCGACACCGCCGAGATGTACTCGATTCCGCCCAAGGCCGAGACGCAGGGTTCGACCGAGCGCATCGTCGGCAGCTGGCTCGCTGCGCGAGGCAACCGCGACCGGATCGTGCTCGCCACCAAGGTCAGCGGGCGCAGCACGGCGAACTGGCTGCGCCCCGACGGCAAGGGCGCGCGCCTCGACGAGGCCAACATCCGCCACGCGCTGGAAGGCTCGCTGGAGCGCCTGCGCACGGACTACGTCGACCTCTACCAGCTGCACTGGCCCGACCGGAAGATCGGCCTCTTCGGCGACGGCGGCACAACTTACGCCGGCCTGCCTGCCGACGACGACGCCGTGCCGATCGAGGACACGCTGGGCGCGCTCGACAGGCTGGTCCAGGAGGGCAAGATCCGACACGTCGGCCTCTCCAACGAGACCGCCTGGGGCGTGTCGCGCTTCTTGCACTTGGCGGAGACCGGCCGCGGTCCGCGTATGGCCTCGATCCAGAACGTCTACAGCCTGGTCAGCCGCACCTTCGAGATCGGGTTGGCCGAGATGGCGTTGCGCGAGCACGTGGGCATGTTGGCCTACTCGCCGCTCGGCCAGGGCTATCTCACCGGCAAGTACCAGCGTGGCGCGCGGCCGCCGGGCGCGCGGACGACGCTGTTCGAGCGCGGCACGCGTTACGAGAAGCCGGGCGTCGAGGTGGCGATCGACGCCTATCTCGCCCTTGCTGCCGAGCACGGCATCGACCCCGTGCATCTTGCGCTGGCCTTCGTGACGTCGCGGCCGTTCGTGACCTCGAACATCATCGGCGCGACCACCATGGAGCAGCTCGACGCCTGCCTAGCCTCGGTCGACGTCGTCATCACGCCCGAGATCGAGGCTGCGATCAACGCCGTCCATCAGGTCCACCAGAACCCGGCACCCTGAACCAGCAAGGGGAGGGCAAGGATGATGACGCCGGCCGTCTTGAGGAAGATGCGGCAGTTGGCGAAGGCGCTGACCGCCGAGAACCTGCGCGACCTCGCCATCGCCTGCAAGGTCCAGGAAGCCGCGTCGCGCCAGCTGCCCGGCTTGGTCGATGCGCTCATCTCCGATCATCACGACGCGCTGCTCGACCTCCTCGAGTTGAAGATCAACGAGGTGGCGAAGGATATCGCATCGCAGTCGCCTCCTAAGATGGGGCGCCACGGATGAAGCTGCTGTAAAGCAGCTTTCGTAGTAGCCGACAGAGGATGTTCGCGAATGGAAAAGGCAACGGCCTACACCGATCTTCCGGACGCGAAGGCGGCGGGTGCCTCGCTTGGACGGCAGGTCATGTCGGAGCTGTCGGGCACGCCCGATGCGATCATCGTCTTCGCCGCGCCCTCCTATGACCACGCGACCCTCCTCGTGGCGCTCAAGGCGGAATGCCCCGGTGCCATCCTGATCGGCTCGTCCTCGGCCGGAGAGTTCACCCATGCCTCTCAGGGCGAGGGCGCCGCATGCGCTCTCGCCCTGAAGAGCGACGAGACCCGCTTCGCCCTGGGTGTCGGGCGCGATCTTCAAGCATCGGCGGCAGCTGCGGCGCACGAGATCGTGTCAACCTTCGAAGGCGTCGAGGAGCCGACGTTCTACCGTGCCGCCTTGGTCATGACCGACGCACTTGCCGGACACGCGCCCGCGCTGATCCAGGAGCTGATCGTCGCGACCAAGACGCAATATCAAATGTTCGGCGGCGGCGCCGGCGACAATGCCCGGTTCACTCGGACCGTCGTGTTCAACGGGACGGAGGTCCTCACGGATGCCGCGGTGGCGCTCGAGATCGTCTCGCCCAATCCGATCGGCGTGGGTGTCGGCCACGGCTGGGAGCCGGCGGCGGACACCATGAGGGTGACCGACACCGAAGGGCTGAAGCTGATCGGTCTCAACGGTCTTCCCGCATCGAGGCGTTCGAGGCTCACGCCGAGGAGACCGGCCAGTCCTTCGATCCGAGGTCGCCTTTGCCGTTTTTTCTTCACAACGTTCTCGGCATCGAGACGTCGGCGGGTTACCAGCTGCGCATGCCCCTGGCGGTCGAGGAGAATGGAAGCCTGCACCTTGCCGGCGAGATCCCGCTTGGCAGCCGCGTGCGGATCATGAGGACAACGCTCGAGGCGAGCCTCGTCGCGACAGAGCAGGCGACGTTGGCCGCGCTCTCTAAGCTGGATGGCAAGAAGCCTGGTGTTGCCCTGTTCTTCGACTGCGCGGCGACGAAGATACGCGTCGGCGACCAGTACACCAGAGAGCTTGAAGCCGTGCGCTCTCAACTGCTCGATCTGCCGATGGTCGGCTGCATCACGCATGGACAGATCGCACGCGCCTCCGGGCAGTACGATGCCTTCCACAATTGCACGGCGGTGGTCTGCGTGCTGCCGGCCTGATCCATAGTGTCTGCGCTCGTCGGACCACCCCTGCTCCTGAACGGACTTGCCGACATTGGCTCGCGTCCCCGAGCGATCGAGGCGCTCGCGCGTCATTTGCGCGTCGAGGCCGTCGTCGTGCTGATCCGCGATCGCGAATTGGGTATCTTGCGTCCGGCACCGGGCTTTCAGCAGACGTTACCAGGAGGCCCGACGTGGCGCGCGTTCCTGAAGCACGCGATCGAGCCGCGGTGGACCGGGACGATCGCCTTTCCCGACAAAGAGCGGATGGTGGCCTTCGCCGCGCATGGCTTCGCGCCGCAGGATGCGGTGCTGCTCCTCCTCGGTGAAGAAGCACCGGAGGTCGTCCTTGATCTCGAAGCGATGGGTTTTCCCATCCTCGCCGCCCTGCTCCATGCCGAAGGTGAGGCGGTCGCCGCCGCAGGGCTCGTCAAGACGGCATCGTTGTCGCTCGATCGGGCGGAGACCTTGACCGCCTCTCTCGATGCGGCGCGCGACAGGCTTGCTCAGACGCTTGCTGAGGCCGACCGCGCCAACCGGGCTCTCGCCGACCTGAACGCAACGCTCGAGGAACGG
>CAXTQM010000344.1:0-3064 GCA_964246205.1 uncultured Beijerinckiaceae bacterium
GATCCCACCCACGCCGCGCGCCCCCGCCACCCGTGCTTCGGACGGGCGACAGGCAAGCTTCGTGCGACGTGCGGCGACGACGGGTCTAGACGGCGATCGGCCCGCTCATCCCCGGCCAGTCGGAATAGCCAACAGCGCCGCCGCCGTACCAATATTGCTTAGGTGCCTCGGCCAGGGGTGCGCCGGCGCGCAGGCGCCCGACGAGGTCGGGATTGGCGAGGAAAGGGCGCCCGAAGCTGAACAGGTCGGCGTCGCCGGCCGCGAGCACCGTCTCCGCCAGCTCAAGCGTGTACTGGTTATTGGCGATGTAGGCGCCGTGGAATCGCTTGCGCAGCGCCGGGAAGTCGATGTCGGCGGAGACGTCGCGGGTCTGCTGCGTCACGCCCTCGATGTCGTGGACGTAGAGCAGGCCCAGATTGGAGAGCGCGTCGACGTAAGTGCCGTAGGTTTCCATCGTGGTGCTGTCGAGCGGCGTCTCGCCCGGCATGGTGGTAGCTGGCGAGATGCGGATGCCGACGTTCTCAGCGCCCCAGACGCCGACCACCGCCTCGACCACGGCGAGGGGGAAGCGAAGCCGGTTCTCGATCGAGCCGCCGTAGCTGTCGGTACGATGGTTGGTGGTGTCGCGGATGAATTGCTCGAGCAGGTAATTGTTGGCGGAATGGACCTCGACGCCATCGAAGCCGGCGGCCTTGGCCTGCCTGGCGGCGTGGCGGTAATCCTCGACGATCGCCGGGATCTCGTCGGTCTCCAGCGCCCGCGGGACGACGTGGTCCTTGAGGCCGCCCATGGTGAAGGCCTGCCCCGCCGGCTTGATCGCGGAAGCGGAGACGGGCAGCGCGCCGCCTTGCAGGTCGGGGTGGGAGATGCGCCCGCAATGCCAGAGCTGCATGAACACGAGGCCGCCGCGCCGATGCACGGCCTCGACGATGGGCCGCCAGGCGGCGACCTGCGCGTCCGACCAGATGCCAGGCGTGAACGCGTAGCCCCGGCCCTGGGGCGAGATGTTGGTGGCCTCCGAGATGATCAGGCCGCAGTCGGCGCGCTGCGCGTAATAGTCGGCGGCGAAGGCCGGCGGCACTCCGTCGTCGCCGGAGCGGCTGCGGGTCAGCGGCGCCATGACGATGCGGTTCTGAAGCTTAAGGTGCCCGATGGTGACCGGCTGCAGCACCGGGCTTGTGGCGTGATCTGGCATGGTTGGTTGGACTCCGGGACGGGCCACCCGAGCGGACTCGGAGGTGCCGTCGGCTCCGGCCCATATAGGGAGCGTTGCGCGACGAACCGAGGCCGGGCAGACGCGTGGCAGGCTTTCGCCAAGCGCGGCGTTCGCGAGAGGACAGCTCGACCGACCCGGTCGCGTGATCGACGACACCGTCGCGACACGACGAGGTGCTGTCCTCGGAATGACAGGGACGTGGGATGAGCGGGCAGGACGACAGGCGAGGGCGACGGCGCGCCCCGGGGCTCGACGAAGCTTTTCCGCCGCCGCCTTTCGAAGGCTTCGCGCCGACCGCCCTGCAGTTCTTCCGCGATCTCGCCGACAACCAGCATAAGAGCTGGATGGCGGAGAACAAGAGCGTCTACGAGCGTGAGGTAAGGGCGCCGCTGGCCTCGCTGGTGACGGCGCTGACCGACCGTTTCGTCGAGGAAGGGCTGCCGCTGCGGGGCGATCCGGCACAGTCGATCTTCCGGCTGAACCGCGACGTCCGCTTTTCCAAGAACAAGGCGCCCTACAAGACGCACGCGAGCTTCGCCATCACGCGCGCTGGCGACAAACACGCGCCGGGTGTCCTTTACGTCCACCTGGATCCGGCCGGCAGCTTCATGGCGGCAGGTTTCTTCATGCCGGAGCCCGACGTGCTGCGGCAGCTCAGGCAGCGTCTCGTCGACAGGCCGGACGCCTGGATGGCGACGTGCGAGGCTCTCGGCGAGGCGGGTCTCGCCCTGGACCGAGACGACACGCTCGTGCGTTTCCCAAAGGGCTTCGATACGCCGCCCGAGCCAGTCGTCGATGCGATCAAGCTGAAGAGCTGGAGCGTGCGCCGGCCGATCAATCCTGGGGCGGTGCAGCGATCAGACCTTGTCGACCGGCTGGTCGCATTCGCCAACGAAGCGGCGCCCCTGCTCGATTTCGGATGGAGCGCGCTCGATACCCAGCCGCGGCGCGGGCTCTAACGCCGACGATCACCCGCCGAGCAGCGCCAGCGCCTCCCGGCGGAACTCGTCGGCGACCTCGCCGTCCTTCAGCGCGAAGGCGACGTTGGCGAGCAGGAAGCCGAGCTTGGAGCCGGTGTCGTGAGTCTTGCCGTCGAAGCGCACGCCGTGGAATGCGGCTGTCTCGGCCAGCTGCTTCATGCCGTCGGTGAGCTGGATCTCGCCGCCGGCGCCCTTGCCGACCTTGCCGAGGATGTCGAAGATCTCCGGCCCGAGCACGTAGCGCCCGGAAATGATCGAGGTCGAGGGCGCCTCGCCCTGCGGCGGCTTCTCCACCATGCCGGTGACCGCGAAGGTGTCGCCTTTGTCGGCGCCGATCGAGAGTACGCCGTACTTGTGCGTCTCGCTTTCGGGCACCTCCTCCGCGGCGATGATGTTGCTGCCGCCGGTCGCCTCGTAGGCCTCGATGCATTGCTTGAGGCAGCGCGTGCCTTTGGCGCCGGGCAGGGTGATCATGTCGGGCAGCACCACGGCAAAAGGCTCGTCGCCGACGATCTCGCGCGCGCACCACACGGCGTGGCCGAGCCCCAGCGGCGCCTGCTGGCGGGTGAAGGAGGTGGCGCCTGCGGAGGGCAGCTGCTTCTTGAGCAACGCCTGCTGCGGCGTCTTGTTGCGCTCCTTCAGCAGCGATTCCAGCTCGTAGGCGATGTCGAAATAATCCTCGATCACCGCCTTGCCGCGGCCGGTGACGAAGATGAAATGCTCGATGCCGGCCTCGATGGCCTCGTCCACGACGTGCTGCAGCACCGGTGCGTCGACCACCGTCAGCATCTCCTTCGGAATCGCCTTGGTTGCGGGCAGGAAGCGCGTGCCGAGACCGGCCACGGGAAACACGGCCTTGCGGATCTTT
>CAXTQM010000345.1:0-3064 GCA_964246205.1 uncultured Beijerinckiaceae bacterium
ATGCCGTTGCCGAAATTGGCGATGAGCTTCAGGTCGGCGCCGGCGTCGCGCACCAGGTCGGCGTCGATGCGATCGGTGACGGTCGGCACCAGTACGTCGGCCTTCTGCATCGCCTCGGCGAGTTGGGGCCTGGTCATGGCCACATCGTCGATGTTGAGGCGTGTGTCGAACAGCTCGCACATCCGCGTCTCGATGCGGTCGGGCAACCGTCGCGTGATGATGACGAGAGGCTTCTTCTTGGCCATTGGATCCGCGGTTCTCGTGGCGATGCGCAGCCCGGCTGCCCCCGCGGCAAGGGCGGGACACCCGCGTCCGTTGCCGCCAAGCCCTGTTCGGACTGCCCGCCTCCTGGAGCGGCCTCCATACCAGATGAGGACCTGAAGGCAACGGCGGAAACCCTCGCCCAACCACGGAGAGAGGGCGGGTTCAGAAGCCCAGACTGGAGTTGATCTGGTTCACGATGATCTTCTCGACAACGAAAATCAGTAGCAACAGGACCACCGGCGAGAGGTCCAGCCCATTCATGTTCGGCAACAGGTTGCGGATCGGCCGAAGCAGCGGCTCAGTCAACGCCGTCAGCAAATCCCAGACGGTCCGCACGCCTTTATTGTAAAGATTTATGACGTTGAAGGAAATAAGCCAGGACATGATCGCCATGATGATGATCATGTAGGTGTAGAGCTTCAACACCCAGAGAAGAGCTTCGAGAATTTCGACCATGACGGCTCCGAAGGCGTGAGGCCCGGCGTTGCGCCAAGGCAATAGAAGGCGGCGGCGTGCACAGCAAGCGACGAGCTGGCGCGGATCAGGCGGCCTCGATGTGCCGCACTGTCTCGGCCTCGATTCGACCGGAGCGCAGCCGGATGGTGCGGTCGCAGCGTGCCGCCAAAGCGAGATCGTGGGTCACCAGCACCAAAGTCGTTTCAAGGTCGCGCTTGAGGGCGAATATGAGGTCGACGATCGAGGCGCCGGTGGCCTCGTCGAGGTTGCCGGTCGGCTCGTCGGCGACGAGGATCGCCGGGCGAGGCGCGATGGCGCGGGCCAGCGCCACGCGCTGCTGCTCGCCGCCCGAGAGCTGAGCGGGATAGTGCGCCACCCGCTCGGCAAGTCCCACAGCGGCCAGTTCGTCGCGAGCGCGCTCAAAAGCGTCGCGATGGCCGGCGAGTTCGAGCGGCACGGCGACGTTCTCCAGCGCCGTCATAGTAGGAATGAGGTGGAAGGACTGGAATACGATGCCGATGCGCTGGCCGCGGAAGCGGGCGAGCTTGTCCTCGCTCATGATGCCGATGTCGGTGCCATCGACGCGAATGGTGCCGCGGTCGGCGCGCTCCAGCCCGGCCATGGCCATCAGCAGGGTCGACTTGCCGGAGCCTGACGGTCCCGTCAGGCCGACGGTCTCGCCGTGACCTATATGAAGGGTGACATCCTTGAGGATGTGCACGCGGGCCGCGCCACGCCCGAGGCTGAGGTCAACATTGGCCAGTTCGATAGCCGGTGAGGTCATGATAAAGTGCTTCGTTCCCGCCGAGGTCGCCAAGTGAGGCTCGCCGCATATGGGGCGGCCCGGCACGCGGCGCTATCGGCCGTGCTGGCGCTCGCGCTCGCCGCTGACTGCGCCACGGTCGCGGCGGCCAAGCCGATCCGGCTGCTCGCCTTCGGCGACAGCCTTACCGCCGGTTACGGCCTGCCGCCTGGCCAGGGTTTCGCGCCCAGGCTGGAGGCGGCGCTGCGCAAACAGGGCCACGACGTCACCGTGGTCGACGGCGGGGTTTCCGGAGACACCACCACCGGCGGCCTTGCCCGGCTCGACTGGACGCTGGGCGGCGGCGCCGACGCCGTGATCCTCGAGCTCGGCGCCAACGACATGTTGCGCGGCATCGACCCCAAGGTGCCCGACGACAACCTCGACAAGATGATGGCGGCGTTGAAGGCCCGCCACATTCCGATGCTGCTCGCCGGCATGCACACGCCGCCGAGCATGGGTCGCGAGTACTCCGACAGGTTCGACGCTATCTATCCCGCTCTGGCGCGCAAATATGACGTCGAGCTCTATCCGTTTTTCCTCAACGGGATCATCGGCGATCGATCGCTGCACCTGCCCGACGAGCTGCACCCCAACGCCGCCGGGGTCGAGGTCATCGTCTCCAAGATCCTGCCGGCGGTCGACACTCTTCTGGAGAGCGTCAAGCAGGGCAGCTGATGCCCACTGATCCATGCCGCCGCGCGCATTTGCTCTCCCGCGCGCGCGATGCGAGGAAGGCGCGCCCTCCGGGCTTCCGCCCTCTCGCGACCGTTGCCGCCCGTGCGTGACATCCTCACAGGTCTCGCCATCATCGTCATCGTCGTGCTCACGACGCTGCTGGTCGCGCCCTACTTCGTCGACTGGA
Source organism: uncultured Beijerinckiaceae bacterium (assembly GCA_964246205.1). Classification (GTDB taxonomy): domain Bacteria; phylum Pseudomonadota; class Alphaproteobacteria; order Rhizobiales; family Beijerinckiaceae; genus RH-AL1. The sequence continues at coordinate 2,388 of CAXTQM010000345.1, forward strand.
ACGGCCAGCGCGGCTTCTTGGAGACGCAGCTCACTCGCGCCTTCGGCCAGACCGTCACGATCGGCGGCTCGATCGACCTCAAGCTGCTACCAACCCCCTACATCCGCCTGAACCAAACGGTGATCGGCGACGACCGCGGCGCGGTGCGCATCGGCATCCGCCACCTTGATCTCGAGCTCGCAGTGGCGCCGCTGCTCTACGGCGAGTTCGACATCGTCGAGGGCCGGCTCGACGAGCCGACGATCCGCCTGACCCTGCAGCCCGACCGCACGCTGCCGGCCTTCCCCGAGACCCCGGCGATGAAGGCCGACATTCGCCTCGAGCGCATCGCGGTGCGCGACGGCACGCTCGCCGTGGCCGACCCGGCGAGCGGGCGCACCTTCGTCGTCGATCACCTCGACTTTACCGCCGACGCGCCCTCGCTCGCCGGGCCGTTCAAGGGCAGCGGCTCCGCCAGCGCCGACGCTGGGCGCACGAACTTCCGCTTCAACACCACCGAGGCGAAGAAGGGGCGCACTCACTTGCATCTCGCTTTCGGCGAAACTTCCACCCATCCCGGCCTCGACCTCGACGGCGATGTCACGCTCGACGACAAGCCGGGCGCCGGACGGCAAGGCTTCGACGGCACGGTGGCCGCGATCGGCCACGTCGCCGCGCCCGAGGGTGCGCCGCTGGCC
>CAXTQM010000346.1:0-3063 GCA_964246205.1 uncultured Beijerinckiaceae bacterium
ACATGCGCCTCTCGGCCGAGTTGTGGCGGAGCCAACCCTGCGCTGCGGCGGTGAGGTCGGGCAGGGCGGGGGGGAAGGCGAGCGCGTCTTCGGCCATGGACGAGAGCTACCACGACATTCTCTCCACGCGGTAACCGTGCCAGCGGCCGCCGCCCATCCCGGCGCATATGAGGTTGTGTCCACCTCGGGAACCGGCTAGGCACGGACGAAACCGAGGCACGCAAGCGCAGGGTCTGCGCCGCCGCCCGGACGCGCCGCCTCCGCGACCGTCGCGAGACAGGCCGGCGCGACCCGAGGCCACCGACAGGAGCCACGGCCCCCATGGACCATCTCAAGCCAAAGTTGATCCCCATGAACCGCCGTCGTCGCATCTATGAAGGCAAGGGCAAGGTTCTTTACGAGGGCCCCGAGCCGGGCACGCTGATCCAGCACTTCAAGGACGATGCCACGGCGTTCAACGCCAAGAAACACGAGGTCATCGATGGCAAGGGTGTCCTGAACAACCGCATCTGCGAGTTCATCTTCCAGAACCTCAACGATATCGGCGTGCCGACGCACTTCATCCGCCGTCTCAATATGCGCGAGCAGCTCATCCGCGAGGTCGAGATCGTGCCGCTCGAGGTGGTGGTGCGCAACGTCGCCGCCGGCTCGCTGGCGACGCGGCTCGGCATCGAGGAGGGCACGCAGCTGCCGCGCTCGATCATCGAGTTCTATTACAAGAACGACGCTTTGAACGACCCGATGGTGTCGGAGGAGCACGTCACCGCATTCGGCTGGGCAAGCCCGCAGGAGATCGACGACATCATGGCGCTGGCGATCCGCGTCAACGACTTCCTGTCCGGCCTGTTCCTGGGCTGCGGCATCCGCCTCGTCGACTTCAAGATGGAGTGCGGCCGGCTGTGGGAGGGCGAGATGATGCGCATCGTCGTCGCTGACGAGATCTCCCCCGATTCGTGCCGGCTGTGGGACATCAAGTCCAACGACAAGCTCGACAAGGACCGCTTCCGCCGCGACATGGGCGGCCTGGTCGAAGCCTACACCGAAGTCGCCCGCCGCCTCGGCATCATGCAGGAGAACGAGACGCCGCGGGCGTCCGGGCCGAAGCTGGTGCAGTAGGCTCGGCCCGCTGCCGGGAGCTTCGAACGAAGGCGTAGGCCTTCGTTCATCAGCCGACCTGTTCGGTAGCGTCACAAGTCGAAGCACTCCCATTCGTTGCCGAAGAACGGCCTCAGGAAGTCCAGCGACCCGATTTCCTTGGCTCCGATAAGGACGGTGTAGGAGCGTCTGCCGTCTTGCTCTCCGACCGGCGATGCCGTCATGAACGCGCCGGAGCCTACGTGGAAGGCGGTTTCGCACCATCGCCAGGGGCCGTACGGTAGAGTCGGGATTCTTTCCACGATTGCTTGAAACTTGTCGTCTGAGAGCCATGCGGAACACGCGCTTAGGTGGCGTGGCAGAGCAGCGCTTCGAAGATGCAGACGAGAATGAGGTTCTCTGTTAATGAGACCGTCTCTTGACGCCATGGCTCCGTCTGGCTGTCTCGACGTAGACTGGCAAATCCTCGGCGTCGATAAGGGTTACTCTAAAGATAATAGTACTGGTCCTCGACATTGAACAGCAGGCGATCGTCCAGCATCTGCAAGAGCCAAGCCGGATACTGCGCGTGCGTGGGCGAACACAGGCCGTTCTGCCCGCTCATGATTCCGCTGCGGCGTCCGGCCTAGCGATACCACCAGCGCAAAGGATCGGGCATGGCGATGTCGGCGAGATCGGCTGCAGGAATGCCGTCGCTCGTTTCGATGGGGCCGTGCCAGTAATCGACGACGCAACCAAGAGCCGCGAGCTTCTCGGAAGCGCTACTGTGCCTCGCAAGCCCATAAGAATGGTCTTCGTTCGCTCGAAGGTGGGCTCTTGCATGCGAACGCTTGCTTTCTTGAGGACCTGCCTCGTCGCATCTCGCCCGCGGAGGCGATACCTTGCCGCTCTATCACAAAGCAGACAACCGCGTCAGACGAGTATGGAGACGCCACAGGATGGAACCGACGCTCGTCAGGCGATTTTACCTCACTTTAACCGGCAACCGGCGCGCCGCATGCGCGCCGCAAAAAAAGGAAGGGCACTCGCAAGGGGTGTGTCCCCCCTTCCAAGGTCCGATGCAGCCGGACGACCACGTCGGCGCTGGCACGTCGGCTGCAGACGATCGGCCGACTCACCGGAGCTCCCATGGACCCCGCACCGCTTGCCCCCGCCGACTTTCTACTGCCCGCCGTGCGTCTCGCCGGCAGCGTCGACTACGCCATGTACGTCGCCTTTCGCGGCCATTCATCGCCGCCGACGAGCGGAAGCTCGTGGTGGTGGAACTCTCGACGCTGGGCGGCGACCCGGAGGTGGCGCGCATGATGGGCGAGGACATCCGCTTCGCCAGCGAGATGGCGCCGGAACGCCGCTTCGTATTCCTCGGCAAGGCGGCGATCTATTCCGCCGGCACCACCTTCATGAGCTTCTTCGCGCGGCAGAACCGCTACGTGACGCGCGGCACGCGGCTGATGATCCACGAGCGCAAGCTGTCCAAGGAGCTCAAGATCAACGGGCCGCTGACCACCTGCATCGCCACGGTGAAGGCGACGCTGCACGAGATCGAATGTTCGATCGCCATCCAGAACGAGGGCTTCGCCAACCTCGTGCGCGGCTCGAAGGTGACGATGGAGCAGGTGCTCGAGAAGGCGCCCTGCAACTGGTACATCGAAGCCAACGAGGCGGTCGAGCTCGGGTTGATCGAGGGGGTGCTGTAACGGCCGACGCTGCCGGCGTCTCGCCGCAGCGAGCCGCCGGCGTGGTCTTCGCTAATCGGCGAGTTCGGGGTCCATCGGTCCTGTTTCCGGCTCGCCGATGAAGCCCTTGAGGTCCTCGCCGGTTTCGGCGAGGTGCGCGGCGATGCGGACCATGAGGTGATGCACCACCGAATGGCTCGCCGTCACGGCCTTGTTCATGTTGTCGCCGGTCCAGGTCCAGCCGGCGTCGGTGATCCGCAGCCACAAGGCGTTCTGCTCGCGCTTGATGGTC
>CAXTQM010000347.1:0-3059 GCA_964246205.1 uncultured Beijerinckiaceae bacterium
AGGCGCGGCCGTCGAAGTCGAGCGAGGCCTGCTTGACGAAGTCGAGGAAGCGGTCGAGCTCCTCGCGCTGCAGCTCGACACGGCCGGCCTTGAGCTGCTCGAAGCGGACCAGCTCGAACCAGGCGGCGTTGATCGCCTCCCACATTTCGGCGGTGAGGGCGACGCGAATTGAGCGGGCGTTGGCGCGGGCGAAGGCGATGCAGTTGCGGATGGACGACAGGTTCTCGGTCGAGAAGGCGAGGTATTCGACGACGTTGGTCTCGTCGACCGCGCCGCCGGCTTTGACGAAGCCCTCGGCCGCGCCCGACGCCTCCAGCGCGCTGTCCCACTCGCTGCCCTGCGTGGCGCTGCCGGCGCTGGCGCCGTAGGCGCTGGGCAGCCCGGCGAGGCGCTGTGTCGCCTGGATGATGCGGGCGAGGAAATCCGCACGCTCCATGTAGCGCGAGACCCAGAAGATCGAGTCGGCGGTGCGTGCCAGCATGGGTGAGGCTTACCGCTGCGACTGCGACTGGCTTTGCGACAACTCTGCCGGACCGCCGCGCCGGGCGTTGACCGCGTGTTCCATTGGCAGGTCGCAGGCGCGCGCGGAGCCGACGCCCTCGGCATCGTCGACGATCCAGGTGTCCTTGGTGCCGCCGCCCTGGCTTGAATTCACCACCAGCGATCCTTCCTTCAAGGCGACGCGTGTGAGCCCTCCGGGCACCACGCGGACGCCGTCGGAGCCCGAAAGCACAAATGGGCGCAAGTCGACGTGGCGCGCCGATACGCCGCTCTCGAAATAGGTCGGACAGGTCGAGAGCGACAGGGTCGGCTGGGCGATGTAGTTCGACGGGTCTGCCACAACCTTGGCCTTGAAAGTCTCGAGCTGTTCGGTGCTGGCGTGCGGCCCGACCAGCATGCCATAGCCGCCGGAGCCGTTGACCTCCTTGACCACCAGCTCGTGCATGCGCTCCATCACCAGCTTCAGACTGTCGGGCTCGCGGCAGCGCCATGTGTCGACGTTTTTCAGCTTCATCTCCTCGCCGAGGTAGAAGCGGACGATCTCGGGCATGTAGGTGTAGAGCGCCTTGTCGTCGGCGACGCCGGTGCCGACGCCGTTGGCGACGGTTATGTTGCCGGCGCGGTAGGCCCGCATCAGGCCGGGCACGCCGAGTACGCTGGTCTTGTTGAAGCATTCCGGGTCGAGGAAGTCGTCGTCGATTCGGCGGTAGATGACGTCGATGCGCTTGGGCCCCTCGGTCGTGCGCATGTAGACCGTGTCGTTCTCGACGATGAGGTCGCGGCCCTCCACCAGCTCGACGCCGAGCTTGTCGGCCAGGAACGAGTGCTCGTAATAGGCCGAGTTGAACGGGCCGGGCGTCAGCACCACGATGGTCGGATCGCCGCTGCCGACCGGGTCGACCGAGCGCAGCGTCTGCAGCAGCGCGTCGGGGTAGGTCTCGACCGGCGCCACGCGGTGATCGGCGAAGAGGTCGGGCGCGACCCGCATCATCACCTCGCGGTTCTCGAGCATGTAGGAGACGCCAGACGGTGTCCGGGCGTTATCCTCTAGAACGTAGAAATCGTGGCCGTCGGTGCGCACCACGTCGATGCCTGCGATGTGCACCCGGATGTCGTGGGGCACCTTGACCCCGACCATCTCGGGCCGGAACTGCGAGTTCTGCTCGACGATCTCGCGCGGGATGACGCCGGCACGCAGGATCTCCTGCGCGCCGTAGATGTCGGCGAGAAAGATGTTCAGTGCATTGACCCGCTGGATTAGCCCGACTTCGAGCCGAATCCATTCCGAGCGCTGGATGATGCGCGGGATGATGTCAAAGGGAATGAGCCGCTCGGTAGCCTCGGCGTCGCCGTAGACGTTGAAGGTGATGCCGATGCGCCGGAACATCATTTCGGCATGGCCACGCCGGGTGGTGAAATAATCCTTTGGCGTCTCGGCCAGCCAGCGGGCGATGCGCTGGTAACAGAGCCGCGTCGCGCCATCCTCGTCCGTCATCTCGTCGAAAAATTGCGCCGCCACACCCGATCCCGACAAAAAGCCACGCCCTTCGCTTCGCTCTCCCGTTTTGCACATAGAGGAAGCAATTGACAGGCCATGGTGCAGGCGCGTCACACCCGCTGACGCACTTCCGACGTGCTTAACCTGGGCTCAAGAAGTTGCCTCTACGCTTCATGAAAGCCGCCGAGTACCGCGGTCCCGGAGCCGGCATGAGCCTCTACAGCATCGCAGCCGCAAGCCTTACCACCTCGGACGACCGCAAGCGCCGCCCCGCGATCAACCAGGGCCAGGTGCTGCGCACGCTGTCCTTCTGCCTGGTCTGTGCCCTCGCGCTCGTCGTCATGCACCGCCAGAGCCACGCCGCCGAGAGCGGCTTCCACGGCTTTGTCGAAAACCTGTGGCCGCAAGCGCAGCGCCGCGGCGTGTCGCGCGAAGTCTTCGAGCACGCCTTCGCCGACGTGACGCCCGACGAGGCGGTGCTGGAGAAGACCCGCAACCAGGCCGAATTACGCAAGACCATACCCGAGTATCTCGCCTCGGCGGTGTCGCAGACCCGCATCGAGACTGGCCGCGAGCGTGCCCGCAGCTTCAAGGACACGCTGGAGCGCGCCGAGGCCCGCTACGGTGTCGATCCCTACATCGTGCTCGGCGTCTGGGGCCTCGAGACCAACTTCGGCACCAAGACCGGCGACCTCTCCACCATCCGCTGCCTGGCGACGCTGGCCTATGCCCGCTACCGCGGCGACTACTTCCGCAAGGAGCTGCTCGACGCGCTCGACATCCTCCAGGCCGGCCACATCCCGGTGGAGGAGATGCGCGGCTCGTGGGCCGGCGCGATGGGCCAGACGCAGTTCATGCCCTCGGCCTTCAAGCGTTACGCCATCGACTTTTCCGGCCACGGTCGCCGCGACATCTGGCACGACGTCCCCGATGCTCTGGGCTCCACTGCCAACTTCCTCGCCAAGCACGGCTGGACCGCCGGCGCGCCATGGGGCTACGAGGTGCTGGCGCCTTCGGCCGCGACCGGAGACGGCAAAGCTATGCGGCCCTTCGCCTGGTG
>CAXTQM010000348.1:0-3055 GCA_964246205.1 uncultured Beijerinckiaceae bacterium
AGCCCGGCGACCTCAAGGACATCGACCTCGGCGGCAAGGCCCGCTTCTTCTTCGTCGAGGACCCCGACGGCTACAAGATCGAGGTGCTCGGCCGGTTCGGGCGCTTCAAGGATTATTGAGCAGCAAGCCTTTGCTCGCGCGCCGCCCGCAGCCGCGCGAAATCCTCGCCGGCATGATGCGATGAGCGGGTCAGCGGCGAGGCCGAGACCACCAGGAAGCCCTTTGTCAGGGCCACGTCGTGCAGGCTCGCGAACTCGTCGGGCGGCACGAAGCGCATGACGGCATGATGCTTTTTCGTCGGCTGCAGGTATTGGCCGACCGTGAGAAAGTCTACGTCGGCGGTGCGCAGGTCGTCCATCAGCTGGAGCACCTCGTGGCGCTCCTCGCCGAGCCCGACCATGATGCCGGACTTGGTGAAGATCGTCGCGTCCAGTTCCTTCACGCGCTGCAGCAGCCGCACCGAATGGAAGTAGCGCGCGCCCGGCCGGACCGTCAGGTACTTCGAGGGCACCGTCTCGAGGTTGTGGTTGAAGACGTCGGGGCGGGCCCCCACCACGACCTCCAGCGCACCGGGCTTGCGCAGGAAGTCCGGCGTCAGCACCTCGACCGTCGTGCCCGGGCTCGCCGCTCGGATGGCGCCGATCACGGAGGCGAAATGCACCGCACCGCCGTCGGCGAGGTCGTCGCGGTCGACCGAGGTGATCACCACGTGGTTCAGCCCGAGCTTCGCCACGGCATCCGCCACACGGTCCGGCTCGCGGGTGTCGAGCGCGCGCGGCATACCGGTGCGAACGTTGCAAAAGGCGCAGGCCCGGGTGCAGGTGTCGCCCATGATCATGAAGGTGGCGTGGCGCTTGGCCCAGCACTCGCCGATGTTGGGGCAGCCGGCCTCCTGGCACACGGTGACGAGCTTGTGCTCTGCCACGATCGCCTCGGTGGCCTTGTAGAGCGGCGAGCCCGGCGCCTTGACCCGGATCCAGTCCGGCTTGGCGCGCTGCGGCTGGTCGGGCCGATGCGCCTTCTCGGGATGGCGCGGGCGCGCCGTCTCGATCACCTCCGCCATCTCGTCCAGCACGTGCCGTCCCCTCCTCAGCGGCCGAAGTTAGACCCTTCGCCACGACATGGGTATGGCCGCGACGCATTGCAGCCGTCACCCGATTCGCTCGCCACAGCGCAAATGCTCGCGACCTTGCCTCGATGCGGCTACCGGGGGAGCAGCGACCCTGCGATGTTTCGCCTCACGCCGCCCGCCCTGTCCCGATGTTGGGCGGAGGCGGCTCTTCCCGGCCGAGGAGAACCCGACGAATGATCTGGCTCATGGGCGCCGTCGCCTTCCTCGGCGGCATCCTCAACACGGTGCAGTCCGGCTCCAACGCCACGCTGTCGAAGTCGCTCGGACAGCCGCTCGCGGCGGCGGTGATCGTCTCGACCGTGACCGCCACCACCTTCCTGCTCATCGCCCTCGTGATGGGTGTCAGGATCCCCAAGGAGGCGCTGCTGGGCGGCGTGCCCTGGTGGGCCTGGCTCGGCGGCCTCATGGGCGGATTCTACATCCTCGCCTCGATCATGCTGGCCGAGAAGCTCGGCGCCGCCGTCTTCATCGGCTGCACCGTCACCGCGGGGCTCGTCACCTCCGTGGTGATGGACCATTTCGGCCTAGTCGGCTTCAAGGAGCACGCCGCCGGGCTCGGCCGCATCGCCGGCGTCGCCCTGATGATCGGTGGCTTGGCGCTGATCAATCTGTTCTGAGGCGCCACTACTTGTGGATGACCTGCCCGTAGGCGTCGAGCACGCTCTCGTGCATCATCTCGCTCAGCGTCGGGTGCGGGAACACGGTGGCCATCAGCTCCTCCTCCGTGGTCTCGAGGTTCATGGCGACGACGTAGCCCTGGATCAGCTCGGTCACCTCGGCGCCGACCATGTGGGCACCGAGCAGCTTGCCGGACGTGGCATCGAAGATCGTCTTGACCAGCCCATCGGGCTCGCCCAGCGCGATGGCCTTGCCGTTGCCGACGAACGGGAAGCGCCCGACCTTGATCTCGAGCCCGGCCTCCTTGGCCTTGGCCTCGGTGAAGCCGACCGAGGCGATCTGCGGCTGGCAATAGGTACAGCCCGGGATCATCGCCTTGTCCATCGGATGCGGGTGGCGGCCGGCAAAGGCCTCGACGCAGATCGTGCCCTCGTGCTCGGCCTTGTGCGCCAGCATCGGCGGCCCGCAGACATCGCCGATGGCGTAGATCCCGGCGACGCTGGTGCGGCCGACCGGGTCGGTCCTGACCAATCCACGCTCCATCGCGACGCCGAGCTTTTCCAGCCCGATGCCCTCCACGTTGCCGACGACGCCGACGGCCGAGATCAGCCGCTCGGCGCAAATCGTCTGCACCCGGCCCTTGGCATCCTCGATCGTGGCGGCGACATCGTCGGCACCCTTCTCGACCTTGGTCACCTTGGTCGACGTCAGGATCACGATGCCCTGCTTCTCGAAGCGCTTGCGGGCCAGCGCCGCGATCTCGGCATCCTCCACCGGCAGGATCTGCGGCAGCACCTCGATCACCGTCACCTCGGTGCCCATGGTGCGGTAGAAGGAGGCGAACTCGATGCCGATCGCGCCCGAGCCCAGCACGATGAGGCTTTTTGGAAAGCGCTTGGGAACCATCGCCTCGAAATAGGTCCAGATCAAACGGCCGTCCGGCTCGATGCCCGGCAGCACGCGCGGCCGCGCCCCGGTGGCCACCACGATGTGCTTCGCCTTAAACGTGCCCTCGCCGAGCGTGCCCTTCGGCGGCGGGTTTTGCGGCTGCACCGCCGGTTTCGTCGGCTTGCCGACGACCACCTCGCCGGGCTTGGCGATGGATGCCTCGCCCCAGATTACGTCGACCTTGTTCTTCTTGAGCAGGAAGGCGACGCCGCCGGTGAGCTGCTGCGACACGCCGCGCGAACGGTTCACCACCGCGGCGGGGTCGAACCCCACCTTGCCCTCCACCGTCAGCCCGTACTCCTTGGGATGCTGCAGGTAATGGTAGATCTCCGCCGAGCGCAGCAGCGCCTTGGTGGG
>CAXTQM010000349.1:0-3044 GCA_964246205.1 uncultured Beijerinckiaceae bacterium
CCGGTAAACCGCGGCAACTCGGGCGGCCCGACCTTCAACGCCAACGGCAATGTCGTCGGTGTCAACACCGCGATCTTCTCGCCCTCGGGCGGCAGCGTCGGCATCGGCTTTGCCATTCCTTCCGAGGTGGCGCAGACGGTCGTCCACGACCTCATGACCAAGGGCTCGGTGGCCCGCGGCTGGATCGGCGTGCAGATCCAGCCGGTCACCGACGAGATCGCCGAGAGCCTGGGCCTGAAGTCGAGCAAGGGTGCGCTCGTCGCCGAGGCGCAGCCTTCCGGGCCAGCCTCGGCCGCCGGCATCAAGTCGGGTGACGTCATTCTCGGCGTCGACGGCAAGCCGGTCGACGGCCCGCGCGAGCTGGCTCGCACGATCGCCGGCATGGGCCCCGATGCCAAGGCGTCGCTGACCTTCTGGCACGACGGCAAGGAGAAGACCGCCGACGTCAAGCTCGGCACGCTGCCGAATTCGGACAAGGTGGCCAAGGCCGAAATCGAGGGCGACAAGCAGGACGACGCCGCCAAGGCTACCGTCGCCGCGCTCGGGCTCCAGCTCGCTCCGGCGGCCTCGGTGCCGGGCGCCGGCAGCGACGGTGTCGTCGTCGCCGATGTCGACCAGGACAGCGCCGCGGCGCAGAAGGGGCTCAAGGTCGGCGACGTGATCCTCGAGGCGGGCGGCGAGAAGGTCTCCAGCCCGTCGGAGATCACGAAGGTAATCGCCTCGGCGAAGAAGGACGGTCGCAAGGCGGTGCTGCTCCGCGTCAAGAGCGAGCAGGGCATCCGCTTCGTGGCACTTTCGACCAGCGCCAAGGACGGCTGAAGCACACCTTCGGGGTGGGTGGCACGGATTTCTTCTCCGTACGTACCACCGAAGCGATCCTGCAGGCCGGCCTCGTGCCGGCCTGCGCGTTTTCAGGGATGCCGCTATATGTCTCCCATGCGCATGTTGATCGTCGAGGATGACACCGAGGCCGCCCAATATTTGGCGAAGGCCTTCCGCGAGGCCGGTCATCTGGCGGACCTCGCCGCCGACGGCCTGTCGGGATACGACATGGCGCGCGACGGCAGCTACGACGTGCTCATCGTCGACCGCATGCTGCCGAAGATGGACGGGCTGTCGCTGATCGGCGGGCTGCGTGCGCAGAAGGTGACGACGCCGGCGCTAATCCTGTCGGCGCTCGGCCAGGTCGACGATCGGGTCAAGGGCCTGCGCGCCGGCGGCGACGATTACCTCCCCAAACCCTACGCTTTCTCCGAGCTCCTCGCCCGCGTCGAGGCGCTGTCCCGCCGCCAGGGCAACGGCCACGGTGAGGAGACGGCCTATCGCGTCGGCGAGCTTGAGCTTGATCGGCTCGCCCACAAGCTCACGCGCAACGGCAAGGAGATCGTGCTTCAGCCGCGCGAGTTCCGATTGCTCGAATACCTGATGAAACATCATGGACAGGTCGTGACGCGCACGATGCTGCTCGAGAATGTCTGGGACTATCATTTCGACCCCCAGACCAACGTCATCGACGTGCACATTTCGCGGCTGCGCGCCAAGATCGACAAGGGCTTCGATCCGCCGCTGCTGCAGACCGTGCGCGGCGCCGGCTACACGATCCGCGACAGCGTGCGGACCTGACGCCTCGCCCATGAGCGCGCTCGGTCGGCTGTTTCGCACCACCGCCTTCAAGATCTCGCTCGCCTATCTCGTCATCACCTCGATCGGCGCCGTGCTCGTGCTCGTCTCGGTCGGCTGGAACGTCAAGGCGCTGATCCAGGAGCAGGTCACTCAGACCGTCGATGCCGACATCGTCGGCCTTTCCGAGCAATATGTTGAGGGCGGCATCACCCGCCTCGTCGAGACGGTGGACCAACGCGTCAAGCAGCCCGGCGCGGGGCTGTACCTCGTGACCACCCATGCCGGCGAGCCGCTGGTCGGCAACGTCGCATCGCTTCCGCCGGGCGTGCTCGACAGGACCGGCGTGGTCGAGACAAGCTACCTCGTGAAGGGCCAGCGCCGGCAGGCGCTCGCCCGCGTTTTCGCGCTGTCGGGCGGGTTCCGGCTGCTGGTGGGCCACGACCTCGCGGAGAGCGATGCGCTGGCGCCGATCCTGTGGCGCGCGCTGCTGAGTTCGCTCGCCTGGTTGACCGCGATCGCCACGATCGGCGGGCTCGTCGTGGCGCGGCGGGTGCTGCACCGCGTCGATCGCATCAGCGCGCAGGCGCGCGACATCACCGAGGGCGACCTTACCGGGCGGCTGCCGATGGCGGGTTCGGACGACGAGCTCGATCGCCTCGTCGCCAGCTTCAACACCATGCTCGACCGCATCGCCGAACTGATGGGCGGGATGAAGGAGGTCTCCGACAACGTCGCGCACGACCTTAAGACGCCGCTGACCCGGCTGCGCAGCCGCGCCGAGCAGGCGCTGAGCCTCGGCCGCAGCGATCACGACCTGCGCGACGCGCTGGAAAAGGTGATCGAGGATGCCGACGGCATGATCCGCATCTTCAACGCGCTGCTCATGATCGCCCGCGCCGAGGCCGGTGCCGGGCGCGACGGCATGGCGGAGTTCGACGCCGCCGACGTCGCGAGCGACGTCGGCGAGCTCTACGAGCCGGTCGCCGAGAGCCAGGGTCTGGCGCTGGAGGGCCGCATCGAGCCGGGACTGATGGTCCACGGCAGCCGCGAGCTGATCGGGCAGGCGCTGGCCAACCTCGTCGACAACGCGCTGAAATACGGGACGTCGCCCGGAGCCGCCGCGCCGGGGATCACGATCTCGGCGACACGCCGCGGCGCAGGCGTCGAGGTCGCCGTGGCCGACCGCGGAGTCAGCCTGTCGCCCGAGGATCGCCAGCGCATCACCGACCGCTTCGTGCGGCTGGAGAACTCGCGCACCGCGCCTGGCACCGGGCTCGGCCTGTCGCTCGTCGCCGCGGTGGCGCGCCTGCACAACGGCGAGCTGCGCATCGAGGATCACGAGCCCGGGCTGCGCATCACCCTCGTGCTGCCGGCGGCGCGGGCCGCCGACGCCGTCTCCGCCGCCGATAAGGCGTTCGTCG
>CAXTQM010000350.1:0-3039 GCA_964246205.1 uncultured Beijerinckiaceae bacterium
TCAATCATCTGTCTACATCTAAGTCTGCAAGCGCTATTATTCAAAGTGAAAGCTTATCGAATTGAGTTCAAGACAATCGACACCATTGCGCTTCCGGAAAGCTCCTTAGTTTGATCTGTCGAAGCGCTGTCGACCTCTCCACGTTCTTAGAGCCCATCCGAGAAGTTCTGACTCAAGCTGAGCGGGTTACTGCGATGCGCCTGAGCATGATGCGGATCATGGCGAGCTTCACGAAGATGGCGGCGATGCGGGTTTGTCGTTCGTAGTCGCGCGAGAGACGCCGGTTGCGGCTGATCCAGGCGAGGGTGCGTTCCACGATCCAGCGCTTGGGCAGCACGACAAATCCTCGAACATCGCTACGCTTCACGATCTCGATCGTCCAACTGCCGGTGCGGGCGACGAGCGCACGCATTCGGGGTCCGGCATAGCCGCCGTCGGCGACGATGCGCTCGATAAACGGAAACCGCCGCCGCGCCTGCCGAAGCAGCGTTTCGGCGCCGTCGCGGTCCTGGATATCGGCGGCATGGACGTCCACGTTCAGCAGCAAGCCTTGCGTGTCGACGAGGACGTGGCGCTTGCGGCCGAGGACCTTCTTCCCGGCATCGAAGCCGGACGGATCGAGCGTGCGCCCCCTTTTACGGCGCCCCTGGCGCTCTGCGCATCGAGGATCGCCGTGGTCGGACTGGCATCGCGCCCGGCGCGTTCGCGGCTCTCGACGTAGAGCGCGTCGTGAAGGCGGGCGATGGTGCCGTCCCACTCCCAAAGATCGAGGTAGTCCCAAACGGTGCTGCGGGGCGGCAGATCGGACGGGATGGCGTTCCACTGGCACCCGGTCGAGAGCACGTAGAAGATCGCGTTCATGACCTCGCGGACATCGACCGAACGCGGTCGGCCGCCTCGCTTGGCCGGGCGGATGAACGGCCTGACCAACTCCCATTCGGCATCGGTCAGGTCGCTCGGGTAGCGAAGCCCCCGACGATCGGCGGCCCGACGATGATCCGCTGTCCACATGCGCGGTGTCCTCCCACCGCGCCTTGAATCACAACCGATTCCCCCGACTCAACATCTTTCCGGATGGGCTCTGACAGGCGCGAAGGCGTAAGCTCAGTGAGGCGGAACGCGGCTTTGAAGGATGATCTCATTTTCATCGTCCAAGAGGTCGATGAGCAAGCGACAGATTTGGCGTATCTCGCCCGGCTCCAAACTATCAGGTCGCGTCAGGCCCTTCTCGGCGTATCGCCGGGTAGATGTATCTTTGATTGGTTCGCCGAACATCGCATTCGCCCTGCTTTGACACTCGATGAATACCCTTCTCTTCCTACAGCCACGTTCTTCTAAACACCAGAAAAAACAATGCCTTAGATTCGTCGAAAGCATGGCTTGTCACGACTATTGGCGGTGGCGACTCATGTGCAAAAGCTAGGCCGGGCTCCGGCGCACGTCGGGTCACCGTTGATGCGCTGCACGTCGCCACCTTTGATGGACACGTGCTGCGCTAGGCCGGCGCGGTCGGGACTGGCTTCAGCGAGACGGTCGCGGCAATGCTGCGAGAGAAGCTCGACGCCATCGCCTCGTCGCGCTGCGTCGTGGCTGGTCTCAAGGTGAAGGGCGCTATGTGGGTGGCGCCGGACCTACGAGCAGAAGTCGCCTACCGTGGCGTGACGACGGCCGGCGAGCTGCGCCACGCTAGTTTCAAGGGACTAGTCGAGGGCTGAAGCGTGCTGGCCAAGATGAGGGAGTTGGTGGCTAGCCGCCATAGTGCGTGGCGCTAGGATCAGCGACAGACGCGATGCCAGGAATAGCCTTGTCGGTCATCGACCTGAGCAAGGCGGCATGTCGTTGACCCAATAGGCGGAGGGAGGCGCGAGACCGGCGGCGGTACAGGGTGCGGCACGATCGGACACGGTGACGAGAGGCAAACTGTAGGTCGGTCAAAGGCCGAACTGCAAAGCGGCTGAGTGTACCCGTTGACGCAAACGCAGGAACAAGCGGCATTGGCCACTTCCCTCGTAAGAAGGGCGGCCCCTAAGACGCACGAAGTCAGTTTCACAGCTTCGCCTCGCTAGCACGATCAGCCCGGGCTGATGCGGCCATCATTCTCCGTCACGCATGCGTGCCGCTCACCGAGGATCTCGACTACCTCGACGTTGTCGAGATCACCACCAACGCGGAGCGTTTCGGACATACCGCCTTGGCGTGAGCGTCGTCTCGGCGCTGTCCCGAAGATCCGAATGACGACGTCCAACCTGTCCGGCGAAACGTTGTCCGATCCGCCCGACCGCCGGAAAACCTGGAGACGCCTGCATGCCGAGGGATCCCGTCACGCGGGCATTGCGGCCTCCGTCTTAAAGACGGAAGCCAAGCCTTTTGCAAGTGCTGCTCGGCACAAATGCACGTCTACTTACCGCATATCGAAGTATTGAGCGGATTTGTGTCACAAGTAAACGAGCGTCCGCGAGTGTCTGCGGAGGGTTGATTTGAGACCCCAGAAGGGGTTTTCCCCTCTGCGCGAGAAACCACGTCATCCGTAAATCAACCTTCGGCGCTCGGTTTTGCGGTGCTTGAATTACTTGTCGAGACGAGCGTGTGTGATGCCGCGGCGTTAATCGCCGATTGGCGTCGTCAATTGGCTGCGGTGCGAACCCGGCGGGGTACGCGCGTATGTCTGCGAATTGTCTCGAATTGCATTGGAGGGCAATCAATTGGCCGGAGCGGCAATCGCCTACATTCGCGTGTCGACAGCTCGGCAGAGCCGTTCCGGGCTCGGTCTCGAGGCACAGCGCAGGACCATCGCCGAGTTCTGCGAGCGCGAAGGTCTCGCCATCGCGGGCGAGTTCGTCGAGGTCGAGACGGGCAAAGGCGCCGATGCACTGGAGCGCAGGCCTCAGCTCGCGGCGGCTCTGGCGGCTGCCAGGAAGGCGCGTTGCTCCATCATCGTCGCCAAGCTCGATCGGCTCTCGCGCGACGTCGCCTTCATCGCCGGACTGATGGCCTCGAGGGTGCCGTTCATCGCCGCGGAGCTGGGTGCCGACGCCGACC
>CAXTQM010000351.1:0-3022 GCA_964246205.1 uncultured Beijerinckiaceae bacterium
CGGCGGCGTCGGCTTCTCCTGGGCGCTGTTCGCCGCCAGTCTCGCCGGCCTCGCCGCGGTGGCCGTCGCGCGCATGCTGCGTCCGGGCCATGCCCGCGCCGAGCGGCTTGCCTTCGGTGCCGTGCTGGCGCCGGCGCTCTGGGCAGTCTGGCTGATCGAGCAAGCGCCGCGTCTGGCGGGGGCCTAGACCATGCCGAGCTTCCGCTACGAGGCGCTCGACCCGAGCGGCCGGCGCACCACCGGAACAATGGACGGCGGAACAACCGGCGACATCATCGCCGAGCTGAACCGCGCCGGCTTCCTGCCGATCAAGGCCTGGGAGGCGCGCGCCGCCACCGGCCGGACGCTGCGCGACATGCTGACGCCCGAGCCCAAGAGCGAGGACGTCACCTCGCTCACGCTCGACATCGTCATGCTGCTGCAGGGCGGCGTCACGCTGTCCGAGGCCCTCGTGCTTCTGGCGCAGATGGACACGCGCAACTGGCGGGTGAAGGTGCTGCGCGAGCTGCACCGCGCCATCGCCACCGGAAAGACGTTCTCCGCGGCGCTCGCCGAGCACCCCCGCCTGTTTTCGCCGATCTACATCAAGATGGTCGAGGTGGCCGAGGCCACCGGCCGGCTCGATCAGGCGCTGGCCAGCCTCGCCGAGGAGCGCCAGCGCGTCGAGCGCGTGCGCAAGAAGCTCGTCGGCGCGATCGCCTATCCGGCCTTCCTCATCGTCGCCGCTCTTTCGGCGATGGTCTTCATCTTCACCTACGTCATTCCGCAGTTTGAGACCGCGCTGGAGGGCTTCCGCGACAAGATCGATCCCACCGCGCTGATGGTGTTCAACGCGTCGCTCTTCCTTCGCACGCACGGCCAGGCCATCACCATCGGGGTCGGCGGCACGGTGCTGGCCCTCATCGTGCTTGGTAAGCTCGGCGCCAGCCGCGGCATCTGGCTCCAGCTCGTCGCTAGGCTGCCGGTGGCGCGCACCGTGCTGCGCCACGAAGTGACGGTGAAGTTCTGCCGCACGCTGGCGGTGCTGCTCGGCAACGGCGTCGACATCTCGACGGCGTTGCGCTTGCTCCGAGACGTCGTGCGGCTGCCGGCCTATGCGGCCGAGGTCGACGGCGTCGTCGCCGACGTGCGCAAGGGCCGACGGCTGTCGGAGGCGCTCGATAGCCGCGCGTTCCTGCCGCGGCATGTCGTCCAGATGCTGCGCGTCGGCGAGGACAGCGGCCGTCTGCCCGATAGCGCCGGCCGCGTCGCCGTGTTCTACGAGGCGCGGCTGGATACCGCGCTGACGCGCGCCATCGCCGTGATCGGCCCGGCCACGATGATCCTGGTCAGCATCCTCATCGCATGGCTCATCATCTCGGTCATGACCGCCTTGATGAGCGTCAACGACCTTCTGAAGTGAGAGGCGTCCCCGCATGACATCCTCGTCCACCCTCGCCACCCTTCGCGCCCGGTTCGGATCCGCCGCCGGCCGCCGCCAGCGCCGCGACACCAAGGGCGGCTTCACCCTGGTCGAACTGCTGGTCGTGCTGGTCATCCTCGGGCTGGTCATGGGCCTCGTCGGGCCACGTGTGCTCGGCTACCTGTCGTCTTCGCGCGAACGCACCGCTCACCTGCAGATCGAGTCGTTCAATTCGGCGCTGGACCTCTACTTTCTCGACAACGGTCGCTACCCGACCAACAGCGAGGGCCTGGAGGCGCTGGTGCGGCGACCGGCGTCCGAGCCGCACTGGGCCGGTCCCTACCTGAAGCAACCAAACGTACCGGCCGACCCCTGGGGCAATCCCTACAGCTATCACGTGCCCGGCAAGGCAGGCCCCTACGCGATCGCCTCCGCCGGGCCCGACGGCAAGGGCGGCAGCACCGAGCACGCCGCGATCGGCTCCGAGTGAAATGGCCGCCGCTCGCGACCGGCGGGCGGCTTTTGCCCTCGCGGAAGTGATGATCGCGCTGCTGATGATCGCGCTCATCGCTGCGCTTGCCATGCCGGCGCTGGTTCGCCCCACCGGACCGGGCACGCTGCGCGTCGCCGCCATGAACGTCACCGCGCTGCTGCGCGGCGAACGCAACCGCTCCACGGCGAGCGGCCGCGCCACCACCGCCGTGGCGACCGGAGATGCCGTGCGCTCGGCCGGCGCCAGCGTGAGCATGCCGCCCGGCGCGATCGTCGGGCCGCCCGGCACCACGATCCGCTTCACGCCCGATGGACGCGCCTCGGGCGGGCCGCTGACCCTGGCCTCGGGTGGCGGCGCCTTTTCGATCGGCATCGACCCGAACTCGGGGGCGATCGATGTGTCCTCGCGCTGAGCGCGATCGGCGCCGCCGCTTCGTCGACAAGTCCGGCTTCACCCTGATCGAGGCCCTGGTCGCCTTCACGGTGATGGCGACCGTGCTCGGCGTGCTCTACCGCGGCGTGGTTCAGACCCGCGCAGGTGCCGTGACCTTCGGGGCGCGCACCCAGGAGGAAGCCGTCGCCCGCTCGCTGCTCGCCGAGTTCCGCGCCCGTCGCGACCTCCACGACGGCAGCTATGCCGGCAACCGCGACGGACGGCGCTGGACCTTGAAGGCCAGCGCGATGGATCTCACGGCGCAGCTGCCCAAGGGCGAGAAGCCGCCGGTCCCGCCCAAGCCGGAGCCAGGCAAGCCGACGAAGCCGACCTGGGTGGCCCAGCGCCTGGTGCTGCAGGTGGCCACCGGGGCGCGCCCGCTCGAGACCGAGGCCGTGCACCTGGTGCGGCTGCCGCCGCCGGAAGCGGAAACGCGATGACGCGCGAGCGCTCCCGCCCCGACGCCGGCTTCCTTCTCGCCGAAACGCTGATCACCTTCGCCTTGAGCGCGCTGGTGCTGGTCGGGCTCGTGTCCTCGGCCGCGGTGCTGCTGCGCGCCACCGACCGCAGCGTCGCCCAGATCGGCGCCGCCGACGATCTCGCCAGGTCGCTTGTCGCGCTGACGCGCGACGTGTCGGGGTTGACGCGGGCGCGCTGGAGCGGCGAGGAGCCGCAGGGTTTCGTGTTCCGCGGCG
>CAXTQM010000352.1:0-3012 GCA_964246205.1 uncultured Beijerinckiaceae bacterium
CCAGACCTTGTCTATCGAGGACATGTAGCTCTTCTGGTCGGCGACGACATTGCCGCGCTTGTCGAGCGTGACGCCCAGCCCCATCAGCAGGCCTTCGGGAACCGGCGAGACGAAGCCCATCGCCAGCAACACGAGGTCGGCACGCAGCTCGAACGCCGAGCCCTCCTGCTCCTGCATTTTGCCGTCGACGCGTACGCAACGCAGCGCCTTGACGTTGCCGTCCTTGTCGCCCTCGAAATGCTTGGTCAGCACCGCGAAGTCGCGGTTGGCGCCCTCCTGGTGCGACGACGAGGTGCGCAGCTTCAGCGGCCAGTCCGGCCACGTCAGCATCTTGTTCTCCTTGACCGGCGGCTCGGGCATGATCTCGAGCTGAGTGACGGAGAGCGCGCCCTGGCGGATCGAGGTGCCGATGCAGTCGGAGCCGGTGTCGCCGCCGCCGATCACCACGACATGCTTGCCGGTGGCGAGGATGGCGTCGTTGGAGAGCACGACCTCGTGGCTGACGCGACGGTTCTGCTGGGGCAGGAAGTCCATCGCGAAATGCACGCCGTGCAGCTCGCGGCCGGGGATCGGCAGGTCGCGCGGCTTCTCCGAGCCGCCCGACAGCACCACGGCGTCATACTTGGCCGTCAGCTCCTCGCCGGTGATGTCGACGCCGACGTTGACGCCACAGTGGAACACCACGCCCTCGGCTTCCATCTGCGCCACGCGGCGGTCGATGAGGTGCTTCTCCATCTTGAAGTCGGGGATGCCGTAGCGCAGCAGCCCGCCGGGCTTGCCCTGCTTCTCGTAGAGGTGGACGGCGTGGCCGGCGCGGGCGAGCTGCTGGGCGCAGGCCATGCCCGCCGGCCCGGAGCCGATCACCGCGACCGTCTTGCCCGTGTCCTTGCCGTAGCGTTCCGGCTTGACCCAGCCCTCGGCCCAGGCGCGATCGACGATCGAGCATTCGATCGTCTTGATCGTCACGGAGGCGTCGTTGATGTTCAGCGTGCAGGCGGCCTCGCAAGGAGCCGGGCAGATGCGGCCTGTGAACTCCGGGAAGTTGTTCGTCGAGTGCAGGTTGCGGGAGGCCTCCTCCCAGTCGCCGCGATAGACGAGGTCGTTCCAGTCCGGGATCTGGTTGTTCACCGGGCAGCCGTTATGGCAAAAGGGAATGCCGCAATCCATGCAGCGCGCGCCCTGCTGGCGCAGCGCCTCCTCGGGGATCGGGAGCGTGAACTCCTTGTAGTTGCGGATCCTCTCGGCCGCCGGCGCGTAGCGCCGCTCAAACCGGTCGATCTCGAGGAACCCCGTGATCTTGCCCATTGCGTCCCTAACCCTGGATTGTCGAGGTCTTCAGCCAGCTTAGACCGGCGACGCGCTAGGCGCCGGCCGGCTCGAGGATCTGGTCCTCGGTCAGCGCGAGCTTCTCCATCGCCTGACGGTACTCCACCGGCATGACCTTGCGGAACTTGCCCAGGGAGGCCCTCCAGTCGTCGAGGATCGCCTGGCCACGCCCCGAACCGGTCGCCTCCACGTGCTTCTCGATGAGGAAGCGCAGGCGCGCGGCATCGAACTTGGTGAGATCGCCGACGATCTTGACCCGGCCGTCGGCGAAACGCTCCAGCACCTGGGCGTAGGACTCGTCCGCCGTCTCGTCCGGCACCGGCGTCAGCTCGACCATCGCCATGTTGCAGCGCTCATCGAACGTGCCGGCGGCGTCGTAGACGTAGGCGACGCCGCCCGACATGCCGGCGGCGAAGTTGCGCCCGGTCTCGCCGAGCACCACCACCACGCCGCCCGTCATGTACTCGCAGCCGTGGTCGCCCGTGCCCTCGACGACCGACACCGACCCGGAGTTGCGCACGCCGAAGCGCTCGCCGGCGATGCCGCGGAAGAAGCTCTCGCCCTCCGTCGCACCGTAGAGCGCGGTGTTGCCGACGATGATCGACTCCTCCGGAACGATCCTGGTGTTCCGCGGCGGGCGCACGACGATGTGGCCACCGGAAAGACCCTTGCCGACGTAGTCGTTGGCGACGCCCTCGAGTTCCAGCGTCACGCCCTTGGCGAGGAAGCCGCCGAAGCTCTGGCCGGCAGTGCCCTTCAGCTTCACGACGATGGTATCGTCGGGCAGCCCGACCTCGCCGTAGCGCTTGGCGATCTCGCCCGAGAGCATGGCGCCGGTGGTACGGTCGACGTTGACGATCGTCTCCTCGATGACGACCGGCTCTCCGCCCTCGATGGCGGGCATGGCCTTGGCGATCAGTCGGCGGTCGAGCACCGTCTCCAGCTTGTGATCCTGGGTGCCGGTGTGGCGGATGTCGTCGCCGTCGACCGGCTGCGGCTTGAGGAACAACCGCGAGAAGTCGAGCCCCTTGGCCTTCCAATGGTCGACGACCTTGGCGCGGTCGAGCATCTGGATCTGCCCGATCATGTCCTCGAACTTGGCGTAGCCCATGGCGGCCATCAGCTCGCGCACCTCTTCGGCCATGAAGAAGAGAAAATTGATGACGTGCTCGGGCGTGCCGACGAACTTTTTACGCAGCTCCGGGTCCTGCGTGGCGACGCCGACCGGGCAGGTGTTGAGGTGGCACTTGCGCATCATGATGCAGCCGGCCGCGATCAGCGGCGCTGTCGAGAAGCCGAACTCGTCGGCCCCGAGCAGCGCGCCCACCACGATGTCGCGCCCCGTGCGCAGGCCGCCGTCGACCTGCACGGCGATGCGCGAGCGAAGGCGGTTCAGCACCAGCGTCTGGTGGGTCTCGGCCAGGCCGATCTCCCAAGGCGACCCCGCGTGCTTGATGGATGTCAGCGGGGAAGCGCCGGTGCCGCCCTCGAACCCCGAAATCGTGACGTGGTCGGCGCGGCCCTTGGAGACGCCGGCGGCGACGGTGCCGACGCCGATCTCCGAGACGAGCTTCACCGAGACGTACGCCTGCGGGTTGACGTTCTTCAGGTCGTAGATGAGCTGCGCCAGATCCTCGATCGAGTAGATGTCGTGGTGCGGCGGCGGCGAGATCAGGCCGACGCCGG
>CAXTQM010000353.1:0-3007 GCA_964246205.1 uncultured Beijerinckiaceae bacterium
CCGCTGCTGGCGTTGCTGGGATTGGTAATCGAGGGCTTCGGCCCGGGCGCGGTGCTGGTGCGCGAGACGCCGGCGCAACTGGGTCTGGTCGATGCCGCCACGCTGGTGCGCGATCTCGCTGGCGCTTTGGCGGAGGACGAGGCCGGCGCGCTGCCGCTGGAGCGCCGGCTCGACCGTTACCTCGCGACCTTCGCCTGCCACCATTCGGTGCGCGCCGGCCGCCGCCTCGGTGCCGAGGAGATGAACGCGCTGCTGCGCGAGATGGAGGCGACGCCCGGCTCCGGCCAGTGCAACCACGGCCGTCCGACCTACGTCGAACTGAAGCTCGCCGACATCGAGCGGCTGTTCGGGCGGCGATAGGATGCCGATCCGCGACGCGACCGAAGCCGACCTGCCGCAGCTCGTCGCCATCCTCAACGAAGCCATCGCCAACACCACCGCGCGGTGGAGCGATGCGTCGGAGACGCTGGAGAGCCGTGCCGCCTGGCTCGCGGCGAACCGAGCGAGCGGCTTCGCCGTTCTCGTCGCCGAAGCCGACGGCACCGTTGCCGGCTTCGCTGCGCTGGCCCCTTTCCGCACCTACTCGGGCTTTCGCCACACCGTCGAGCACTCGGTCTTCGTCGACCCCGCCGCCGCGCGCCGCGGCCACGGCCGGGCGCTGCTCGACGCGCTGGAGCAGCGCGCCCGCGTCGCCGGCCATCACGGCATGGTGGGCACGATCGGGGCGGACAACGCCGGCTCGCTGGCGCTGCACCGCCGAGCCGGCTTCGTCGAGGTCGGGCGCATGCCCGAGGTCGGCTGCAAGTCCGGCCGCTGGCTCGACATGGTCATCGTGCAGAAGATCCTATGATGTCGTGGCCTGCTTCGGCCGCGCTTGCCCGTGCCGCCGCCAGCCTTTATCGCCGCGCCATGGCCCATGCTCCCCTCATCGTCTTCGATCTCGACGGCACGCTCGTCGACAGCGCTCCCGACCTCGTCGGCGCGCTCAATACCATCCTCGCCCGCGAGGGCATCGCCCCGCTGACGCTGGAGCGCGCTCGCAAGTTCGTCGGGCGCGGCGGCCGCGTGCTGATTCGCCTCGGGCTTGACGCGCAGGGCGCCAGCGTCTCCGACGCCCGGTTGGAGCAGATGTTCTCGGCCTATCTCGCCGAATACGAGACGCGGCTGTCCGACGAGACGCTGCCGTTCCCCGGCGCGCTCGCCGCGCTCGACAGGCTGGCGGCCGCGGGTCACCGTTTCGCGATCTGCACCAACAAGTTCGAGAAGCCGGCCAAGATGCTGCTGCGCGACCTCGGATTGATCGAGCGCTTCGCCGCGATCGTGGGGGCCGACACCTTCCCCATGTCCAAGCCCGATGCCGCCGTGCTGCGGCTGACCATCGAGAAGGCGGGCGGGGATCCGACCCGAGCCGTCATGGTCGGCGACACCAAGACGGACGTCGACACCGCGCGCAACGCCGGCCTGCCGGTGGTCGGGCTCGATTTCGGCTACGCGCCGGAGAACATGACCGACCTCGCGCCGGACCGGGTGATTTCGCATTTCGACGAGCTGCCGGCCGCGGTCGAGGCGCTATGCGCCGCCCTGCCGCGCGCGGCCTGATCCTTCTGCCGTTCAGACCAGCTCGAGCACCTGCCGGCCATCCTCGGTCTTCAGCGGTGGCTGGAACTAGCCGCGTGGCATCGCGCGCAGGAAGCCTTTCAGCACCGTCGTCGCGTTGCGCGCGGCCAGCGCCTCGAACGCCTTCATCCGGGTCGCGCCCGCATCGCCGCCCGCCAGGTCGGACAGGCTGCGGAAGGCGATGAACGGGACGTGATTAGCGTAGGCGACCTGCGCCACCGCGGCGCTCTCCATGTCGAGAGCCCGAGCCGCGAAGGCCGTGTGCGCGAACTCGCGAAAGGCGGCATTATCGACGAAGCTTTGACCCGACACGCCGTTGCCGCCGACGACCACTCTCGGTGCCGGGCCGGAGCACTCCTTGTCGGCGTCGCACGCCGCCAGCGTGATCGAAGGAGCGACATCGCGCGCCAGATCGAGCAGATGAGCATCCACCGGGAACCAGCTGCGCGGCTGCGGCGCTCCGGGCGCAGCATCGACCTCGACCGGCTGCGGGAAGATCATGCCGTAATGAAGCTTGGTTTGCGTGGAGAAGCTAGGCAGCTCGTAGGTGCCGTGGACGTCGCGGGCGAAGACCGACTCGAGGTACTGGCTCCATTGCGCCGGCACGACGACGTCTCCGATGTGCAAGGTCGGGTCGACGCCGCCGGCGATGCCCATCACCACGAGGCGATCGATCCTGTAATGATCGACCGCGATCTGCGTCGCCATGGTCGCGTTGACCATGCTGATGCCCGTCTCGACCAGCACGATCGGTTGGCCCTCGATCGCGCCGGTGACGAACTGCACGCCGCTTAGCACGCGATCCTGGCGGCGCTCGATGGCCGGCAGCAGCGCCTGCCATTCCGGTTCGTAGGCGCAGAGGATCGCGGTACGGCCGACGTCCGGCGCGGCAAGAGCAGGCGCCACGAAGGTCGTGACGGCGGCGAGCAAGCCAAGGCCGAGCGCGCGAGGGCTTGTGGCTAGGGGAACGAGGCGCGGCATCGTCGGCCTACGGCATCTTCTCCGGGCCGCGCGTGATCGCGGCGACGCCGGTGCGCGAAACCTCGACGAGGCCGATCGGCCGCATCAGATCGACGAAATGGTCGATCTTGCTGGCGGCGCCGGTCATCTCGAAGACGAAGCTCTCGATGGAGGCGTCGATCACGCGACCGCGAAACGCTTCGGCGAGGCGCAGCGCCTCCTGGCGGTCCTCGCCGCGGCCGGCCACCTTGATCATCGCCAGCTCGCGCTCGATGCTCTCTCCGCGCAGCGTCAGGTCGGTGATGGAATGCACCGGCACGAGGCGGTCGAGCTGCAGCGTGACCTGCTCGATCTCCTCTGGCGTGCCGGACGTGACGATGGTGATGCGCGAGAGCCGGTCGGTGTGCGCCACCTCGGCCACCGTGAGGCT
>CAXTQM010000354.1:0-3005 GCA_964246205.1 uncultured Beijerinckiaceae bacterium
GCGGTCAGCATATTCGTCGCGCTCTGTGAGGGCCTCAATCAGGATGGATTTTGGTTAACAAAATCTTAAAGGGGCGTGTCCATCGCACCGCTTCCACATGTTCGATTGATCAAGGCAGCTTCGCCGGGCATTGCGCGTTGGCGTGCCGCGGCGAAGGAGCCGCGCAGGAGCATCGCTATGAGCATTTTCGGGACGATCATGTCCAAGGTCTTCGGTGGACATCATGGCGACGCGCCGCCGACAGCGCCCGCGCAGCCCGCGAGCGACGAGACGACAACCTCGACGACTGCCTCCGGCATCGCGGCACCGCCCTCGTCGCCCTCCGGCAGCAGCGATGCGAGCTCGACGGCGACGCCCGCGGCGGGCGGCAAGTCCGTCGACGTCGCTGAGGTGCTCGACGGTATGGAAAGCAATGCCGGACAGAAGCTGGACTGGCGCCACTCGATCGTCGACCTGATGAAGCTGCTCGGTATGGATTCGAGCCTCCATGCGCGCAAGGAACTCGCTGGCGAGCTGCACTACACCGGCGACACCGATGATTCCGCGTCCATGAACATCTGGCTGCACAAGGAAGTCATGCAGAAGTTCGCGGCCAACGGCGGCAAGCTCCCGGCCGACCTCACGCCTTAGGCCGACCTATTAGGCGGAAGCTCGCGCTGCCGAAACGGGTGAGCTTCCGCCCCTCTAGCGTGTCGTGCGCTGTCTTATGATGCAAGGCTGGAACGTGACACCCGACCCCAGGTTTGTTTTTTGCTGCAACGCACAAAACATGTGAGGTCGCATCATTTTGGATCAGATCGTCGGCGCTTCCGCGTCGGAAGACGCCGGCGCGGGCATCGCGGTTCGGATTTTCGCGCTGCGCGAAGTCGAGACTTTCGGAACCAACCCCGGCAATCTTCGCATGGTCGTCGCCGCCCCTGCCGGCTCGGCGCGGAGCCGCTGTCCCCTGGTCGTCGTGCTCCACGGCGGCTCGCAGACCGCCGCAAGCTACGACGCCGGCTCGGGCTGGTCGCGTCTGGCCGCGGCGCACGATTTCGTCGTGGTCTATGCCGAGCAGCGCCGCGCCAACAACGACCAAACCTGCTTTTCCTGGTTCCGCCCGACGGACATCGCGCGGAGCGGTGGCGAAGCCGAATCGGTCCGGCAGATGGTGGCTAAGGCGACCACCGACTTCGGCATCGACGTACGCCGCGTCTACGTCGTCGGCCTGTCGGCCGGCGGCGCCATGGCCGGCGCCATGCTGGCCGCTTATCCAGAGGTGTTCGCAGGCGGCGGAGTGATCGCCGGCCTGCCTTACGGCGCTGCCACCGGCGTCATCGAGGCATTCGAGGCGATGTATTGCGGCAGGGTCAAACATGGGCGGGTCTGGGGCGGCCTCGTACGCGCCGCTTCCGGCGGCTACGCCGGCGCTTGGCCGAGCGTCGCGATCTGGCAGGGCACGGCAGACCACGTCGTACGCCCGGTCAATGCCGGCGAACTGGTCAAGCAATGGCTCAATGTCCACGGGCTCGACGCCGTAGTACCGACCAAGGACGAGATTGGCCCCGCCACACGCCTTGTATGGAACGACGCCTCCGGACGCGCCTGCGTGACCCAGTACACGCTGCCGGGCCTCGGCCACGGTGTTCCGATCGATAAAGGCGAGCCGCCGGCGCCGTTCTTCCTGCCCGCCGGCATCTCCTCCACCGAACAGATCGCAAAAGACTTCGGCCTGACGCGGCCTCGCGTACCGCTCAAGCGGACGCCTTCGGCGGTCGAGCCTGCGGGGTAACCGAGTTGGCCGCGCGGGCGTCTCGCACGAGGTCGTGGACGAAGCCGAGCTTGAGGATGGCCGGGCGAGAGGATGACCGGGTAGAGTTCATCCTGCCCCATCGTCCTGTTCAGCGCGCAGCGCTGTGCTGACCGGCAGCCAGACCCTTACCAGCGCCGCGACATCCGACGCATCGTAGGGGTCGATCCGTAGGCCACGGCGAACTCGCCGTCGCGGTCGACGGCGGGCGCAAGCTTCAGATCGTAGGCCTGGCCATCTCCAACGTGTCGACGATGTGCAGCAGATGTGCCCAGGTCTCGGCGAAATCCTCCCAAGGGTGGGCGGTGGCGTAAGCGCTGACGTAGTGCCGTTGGCAGTCGAGCGGCGGCCCGGCGGCGTAATGCTGCTTCAGCGCCCCTGGTAGTCGATGCCTCGTCGCCGAAGATGCGCAGCACTGCTTCAGCCGATCGCCGTCGCGCACCGGCTTGTCCCGGAAATAGTGCCCGACCTCGTGGCGGTTCCGGCGCTCCGGCTGCGCTTCCGCGGTCACACTGGCGTGGGAACGCTTAAGCCGACGGGAGAAATGTCCGCCGGCCATGGTTAAATCCGGAATGCTCGTCCAAGTGCGGTGTAGTGCTTAGTCTTCGTTCAGGATGATGACGCAAGAAGAGCGGGCAACAGGCGAGGTCCAAAAAACCTTGGCCCCCCGCATGCTAGAGCGAGACGGGGTGCCGCGGGGCGTCCCGGCGCTCGCGGCTGACCGAATGGTGTTGAGACAGGGATGACGATCGACAGCTCCGTTTCCGATGAGGACTTCCGACCCGTCGCCGTACGCCGCGAGCGCAGCGCGGTGCAGGCGATCGTGATCTTCCTCGTCTTCCTGCTGATCTCGATCATCCCGCTGCTGACGCATCCGCTGCCGCCGCTCGAGGATTACGCCAACCACGTCTCGCGCATGGCGGTCATGGCCGACGGCGGCCGCACGCCCAACCTCGCCAAGTACTACGAGATCGATTGGGAGATGCTGCCCAACCTGATGATGGACCTCATCGTCCCGTGGGTCGCCAAGGTCGTCAACGTCTACCTGGCGAGCCAGCTCTTCACCATGTCGATCTTCGCGCTCATCATGTCGGGCGCCTTCGCGCTGAACCGCGCCTTGTTCAAGCGCTGGTCGATGCTGCCGCTGCTCGGCTTTCCGCTGCTCTACAACTACATGTTCCTGATCGGGATCATGAACTACTTCTTCGGCGTCGGC
>CAXTQM010000355.1:0-3004 GCA_964246205.1 uncultured Beijerinckiaceae bacterium
TGATGGGCCAGCGCTTCCTGGCACGCGAGAAGATCGACAAGTTCGAGTATCCGATTCTCGTGATCCTCTCGACGCTCGGCGCGCTGATCCTAGTATCGGCGACGGGGCTCATCACGCTCTATCTCGGCCTCGAGCTGATGAGCCTCGCGCTCTACGTGCTTGCTGCCTTCCATCGCGACAATCGCCGCGCCTCAGAGGCCGGCCTCAAGTATTTCGTCCTAGGCGCGCTGTCCTCGGGCATGCTGTTGTACGGAGCCTCGCTGCTCTACGGCTTTGCTGGCACGGTGGACTTCTACGGCATCGCACGCGCCATCGGCGGCAAGCCGCAGCTCGGCGTCGAGTTCGGGCTCGTCTTCCTCATGGCCGGCCTCGCCTTCAAGATGTCGGTCGCGCCCTTCCACATGTGGACGCCCGACGTCTACCAGGGCGCGCCGACCCCCGTGACCGCCTTCTTCGCCACCGCGCCGAAGATGGCGGCGGTGGCCATCACCACGCGCGTGATCATCACTGCCTTCCCGGGCATCACCGTGCAGTGGCAACAGCTCATCATCGCCATCTCGATCCTGTCGATGGCGCTCGGCTCCTTCGCCGCGATCGGCCAGACCGACATCAAGCGGATGATGGCCTATTCGGCGATCGGCAACATGGGCTTCGCGCTCGTCGGGCTCGCCGCCGGGACGCCGGGCGGCGTCCAGGGCGTGGTCATCTACATGGCGGTCTACCTGCTGATGACGCTCGGCACCTTCGCCGCCATCCTGTCGATGAAGATCAACGGCCGCCAGCTCACCAACATCGCCGACCTGATGGGCCTCTCGAAGACCCATCCCGGCATGGCGTTCTTCCTCGCGGTGATGATGTTCTCGATGGCCGGCATCCCGCCGCTCGCCGGCTTCTTCGCCAAGTTCTACGTGTTCAACGCCGCCATCCAGGCCCACCTGTTCGGCCTCGCCGTGGTCGGCGTGCTGCTCAGCGCGGTCGCCGCCTTCTACTATCTGCGCATCATCAAGTTCATGTACTTCGACGAGGCTGCGACGCCGTTCGATCGGCAGTCGCCGGTGCTGCAGGGCGTGCTCGCGATCTCCGGCGTGCTCGTGCTGCTGTTTTTGGCCTACCCGCCCTTCATCGGTGCGGCGACGGCGGCGGCGAAGTCGCTGTTTTGACGTTCTCGCCGATCTCTCTTCGGTCGCCGCGAGCGGACCTGTTCTGGGCGAGCAATTGCAGCTTCGGAGGCGAGCCGCGCACAGCGGGCGCCCCGAGTTCGTCGGAATGACTTCAGACTACCGGCGCGTCGCCCTTGAAACGGTCGTCTCCACCAACGACGAAGCCATGGCCCGGCTGCGCGCCGGCGAGCTCGGCGGCTTCGTCGTCACCGCGCGCGCGCAGACCGGCGGACGCGGCCGGCAGGGCAGGGCGTGGGCGTCGCCTCCAGGCAATCTCTACCTGAGCCTCGCGCGGTGCGATCCGGCACCGCCGGCCCTGGCGCCGCAGCTCGGCTTCGTCGCCGGCGTAGCTTTGGCGGAGGCGTTGCGCGCCCGCCTGCAGGGCGACGCGCGGCTCACGCTGAAGTGGCCCAACGACATCCTCCATGACGGCTCCAAGCTCGCCGGCATGCTGTTGGAAAGCGCGACGCTGCCGGGCGGCACGCTTGGCTGCGTCATCGGCATCGGCGTGAACTGTCGCTCGCACCCGGACGCGCTCGCTTATCCCGCGACGGACCTATGCTCAGCCGGCGACGCCGACCCGGACCTCGACATCCTCCTTGCGCAATTCCTCGAACGCTTCGAGATACGACTTCGACTGTGGGATGGCGGCGCGGGGTTCGCCGCGGTGAGACGCGCCTGGCTCGCCTACGCGGCGGGTCTCGGTGACCGCATCGCCGTGGCGACCCCGCGCCGTCGTCTCGACGGCATCTTTCGCGATCTCGACGCGACCGGGCGCCTGCTGCTCGACACCGCAGATGGAATGCAGGCGATCGAAGCCGGCGACGTTTTCTTTCCCGCCCTCGCGGCGGCGATCACCGAATGACGAAGACAGGCGCAACGCGCCGCCAACGATAGAGCCAGGAAAGGCCTGCGACCCATGAACGAAAACACGGACGAACTCGTCTTCGTGCCCCTCGGAGGGCTCGGCGAGATCGGCATGAACATGGCCCTCTACGGCTACGGTCCGCCGCGCGCCAAGAAATGGCTGATGGTCGATTGCGGGATCTCCTTCGCCGGTCCTGAGACAGCCGGCATCGAAGTCATCGTGCCCGACACGAGCTTCATCGAGAAGATGCGTGACGACCTGGTCGGCATCTGCATCACCCATGCGCACGAGGATCACATCGGCGCCGTCGGTACTCTGTGGGCGCGGCTGCGCGCCCCGATCTACGCCACCCGTTTCGCCGCCGGCATGCTCGAGAGCAAGCGCATGTCGGAGCGTGGCGCGCCGGATCTCCCCGTGCACATCGTAGCGCAGGGTGCCACCGTCGACCTCGCACCCTTCTCGGTCGAGTTCGTGGCCGTCGCGCATTCCGTTCCCGAGAGCTGCGCGCTGGCGATCCGCACGCCCGTCGGCACCGTGGTCCATACCGGCGACTGGAAGATCGACGCGGCGCCGGGCATCGGCCACACCACCGATGCCACGCGGCTTGGCGCGATCGGCGAGGAGGGCGTGCTCGCGCTGGTCTGCGATTCGACCAACATCCTGCGCGAGGGCGTCAGCCCGTCCGAGTCCGAGGTCGCGGCGACGCTGACCGAGATCATCGCCAAGGCCAAGGGCAGGGTGCTCGTCACCACCTTCGCGTCCAATCTCGCCCGCATGCGCGCCGTCGCCGAGGCCGCCCACGCCGCCGGGCGACAGGTCGTGCTGGTCGGCCGCTCGATGGATCGCGTGTCCTCGGTCGGGCGGGACTGCGGCTACCTCGAAGGTCTGCCGCCGTTCCTCTCGGCCGACGCCTTCTCCCATGTGCCGCGCGAGAAGTGCGTGGTGCTGGCGACCGGCAGCCAGGGCGAGCCGCGCG
>CAXTQM010000356.1:0-3000 GCA_964246205.1 uncultured Beijerinckiaceae bacterium
TCTCGACGCCGCTCAGCGCGGCGGCGCTGGCGGCGGCGGCGCCGACGTCCTTGCCGGCGACGAGCACGTGGACCGGCGCGCCCAGCGCGAGCGCCGCGGTGAGCGCCTTCGCCGTGACGTCGGCGAGCGCCGACCCGTTGCATTCGGCAATGAGAAGCGTGGTCATGACAGTGCTCCCGCGGCGGTCAGCTTGGTGACGAGGTCGGGCACGTCGGTGACCTTGACGCCGGCCTGGCGCGTCGCCGGCTGGCTGGTCTTCAGCACCTTGAGGCGAGGCGTCAGGTCGACGCCGTGGTCGGCCGGCGTGGACTCGGCGATCGGCTTCTTCTTGGCCTTCATGATGTTGGGCAGCGAGGCGTAGCGCGGCTCGTTCAGCCGCAGGTCCGTGGTGATGACCGCCGGCATCTTGAGGCTCAGCGTCTGCGCGCCGCCGTCGACCTCTCGCGTCACCACGACGCGATCACCCTCGACCACGACCTTGGAGGCGAAGGTGCCCTGGCCCCACGCGAGCAGCGCCGCCAGCATCTGCCCGGTCTGGTTGGAATCGTCGTCGATGGCCTGCTTGCCGAGAATGATGAGGCCGGGCTGTTCGGCGTCGGCGACCGCCTTGAGGATTTTGGCAACCGCCAAAGGCTCGACCGGCTCGTCCGTCTTCACCAGGATGCCGCGGTCGGCGCCGAGCGCCAGCGCATTGCGCAGCGTCTCCGTGGCGCCTTGCGGCCCGATCGACACCGCGACGATCTCGGTGGCCTTGCCGGCTTCCTTGAGCCGCAGTGCCTCCTCGACGGCGATCTCGTCGAAGGGGTTCATGCTCATCTTGACGCCGGCGAGGTCGACGCCGGAGCCGTCCGGCTTGACCCTGATCTTGACGTTGTAGTCGACCACCCTTTTCACGGGCACGAGTATCTTCATATCCATACCGACCGATCGAAAACGCGGCCACGCCCATCGCGGCTGCGAGCTATCCTGGTTGTCACGCCGACCTTCTAGCGGGATCGACTGCTGCCCGAAAGCATGGCGCTTCTTCGAACTTCGTCAGCCCGCACCCGCCTTTCGGCCAAGGCGCTTGCCCGCGCGCGATGCCGGAAGGTCCTGCCGCGATCCTAGCACAGGAGACACCGGTGACGCCCACCGACGAATCCCTGCAGGTCTGCGCGTCCTCGAACCGGCCCGCAATCTCGCGGGTCTTCGGCCGGCCAGCTCCTCGCCGACTCGGGCGCCGGTGTCATCAAGGTCGAGCGTCCCGGCCACGACGACGACATTCGCCGACGGGTTTGCCGTTCCTGCCCGGCATGACTCCGCCGGACGGCGCCTTCAACTATTTCGTATCGATCGATCGCGGCAAGCGCTTGCTGGCGCTCGACCTCGACGATGCTGGCTGAATAACGACCTCGTCACCCGGGCCGACGTGCCGATCAAAACACCCCAAGGTCGGCGCGCTCGTTCGCCACCGCCTCGCTCAGAAGCGCGCCACCACCGGAGCAGGGGGCGCCGGGGCAATGTAAAGCGGCACGATCAGGCGCACCCAGCCACGCGTCTCGAAAGCACCGGCGCCGAAGAGGCCGAGCGGTCCGCTTGGTCCGTTGTAGGCGAAGCGCTTGGCGATATCGCGCGTCGCGATGCCTTGGAGGGTGAAGCGCCCGAAATTGTAGCCGACTAAACCTCCGAGTGCGACCTCGCCGCGACGCTTGTCGTACTCCTGGAGGATGGGCAGGCCCTCGGGTGTGACGCCGACGAGGTTGAAGCCGGCGTTGTCAATGCGGGTGTTGATGTCGGTGAAGGCGAAGCCGACCAGACCGAACTCGAACTTGTCGAAATGCTTGCTGGCGGTGAAATCGACGCCGACCGCGTCGTTTGATCCGGTGATGCCGGTCAGGCCCGCCAGACCGGCGAGGGCGCGCGGGGTGCCACGGTTGCTGCCGAGCACGCCGCTGTAGGTGAAGGTGGCGCTGATGTCGAAACCGTTGGCGGTATAGCTCAGGCCGGCGAAGAAATCGGTGCCGGTCGTGGTGTGCAGGATGTTGTCGGGCGCGCGGGCGAAGGCGCTGATGCTCGCGCTGAACCCGCCGCCGAAGGAATGCGCCAAAGTGGCGCCGAAGGCTTGGGAGACGACGTCGACCCGGGCGCCTCCGTTGGCATTCGACAGTTGCGGCGCACCACCCTGCTGCAGCCACGGCGACGAGTAGGAGATGATCAGGCGGGTATTGTAGAACGAGAACGGCGTCGACCAGCTGATCACCGGAATGTTCACGCCGAGGTAGGAACTGCTCCTGTCGGACTGGCCGTAGCTCTGCAGGTCGCTGAAGAACACGCCTTCCGGCAGGGGCGCGCCGATGGCGAGGCCCATGAACTGGCCGGGTTGCAGATAGCCGGAGGCTTGTACCGATGTCGTGCACCAAGCCGTGGCGACTAGAGCGGCGATGCCGCCTGCGAGACGCGCCTTCATTTGATTTCCCCCCGTCAGACCACGATCGCCTATTTCGTCGTCGCGGCTTCCGATCCCCATCGGCAGTACCGAGCGATCCTCTTCTTTGAATGGTCAGTACGCTATCTGTCGTTTGACCGGCGATGCATCGCTGGGCATGGGCGTGGCAAAGTGGCAACTCTTTAGGCGCGGACGCCGCTGAGGCCGTCTTCGAAGCTTGAGTATGGTCTTCGTGGCGCTCGATGCGGTCGCAAAAGGCGGCTCACTGAGCTCACGTCTTGTCAGGATGACTGTTCTGGAGGCAGTCGCTCAGCTTGGTCATGGTCTGACGTGAGCTTTGCTTCGTCTCGCCAACCAAAAAGAGCAGTCTGCCAGATCGGCGAGTACTCGACTTCGATTTAGGATAGGTGAGATCACGACTTGACGGGCGCATCTTATTGACGGGCGCCGCGACAACGCAACGAGGAAGGCCAACACCGACCGATCAGCAAAAGAATGGTCGGAGTGAGAGGATTCGAACCTCCGACCCCCTCGTCCCGAACGAGGTGCGCTACCAGACTGCGCTACACTCCGAC
>CAXTQM010000357.1:0-2991 GCA_964246205.1 uncultured Beijerinckiaceae bacterium
GCGTGCCCGACAGCACGAGGGTAGCGCCCTGCCCATGAAGGGCGGCGGCGATGGCGCGGCCGATGCCGCCGCTGGCGCCGGTCACCAGCGCGGTCTTGCCCGTCAGGTCGAACATGAGATCTCCTGGCGCCTACGCGGCGCCCTTGTAGGCCTCGACATCGGCCGGCACGCCGACCGAGAGGCCGACGGCGCCCGGTGCGACGCGCTTGACGAGTCCAGCCAGCACCTTGCCGGCGCCGCACTCGATGAAGCGCGTGACGCCCCGCCCGGCCATGGTGCCCATGCACTCGCGCCATCTCACCGTGCCTGTGACCTGGACGACGAGGAGGTCGCGAATAAGCGCCGGATCGGTGACGGGTCCGGCGGTGACATTGGCGACGAGCGGCACGCACGGCGCCTGCAACGGCGCCTCGGCCAGCGCCGCCGCCATGGCCTCGGCGGCGGGCTGCATCATCGCGCAATGGAACGGCGCCGACACCGGCAGCAGGATGGCGCGCTTGATGCCGCGGCCCCTGGCGATCTCGATGGCGCGGTCGATCGCCGCCTTGGCGCCCGACACAACGACCTGGCCGCCGCCGTTGTCGTTGGCGACCTGGCAGACCTCGCCCTCGGCGGCTTCTTCGGCGATACTCGCCGCGAGGTCCGCCTCGCATCCCAGCAGCGCCGCCCTGGCGCCGGCGCCGCCCGAGACCGCCTTCTGCATGGCCTCGCCGCGCAACCGCAGCAGTCGTGCCGTCGCCGCGAGCGGCAATGCACCGGCGGCGGCGAGCGCGGAATATTCGCCGAGCGAGTGGCCGGCGACGAAGGCGGCGTCGCGGGCGAGGTCGAGCCCGGCCTCTGCGCGCAGCGCCGCCATCACGGCGAGGCTCACCGCCATGAGCGCGGGCTGC
Organism: uncultured Beijerinckiaceae bacterium; assembly: GCA_964246205.1. GTDB lineage: Bacteria > Pseudomonadota > Alphaproteobacteria > Rhizobiales > Beijerinckiaceae > RH-AL1. The sequence goes on from CAXTQM010000357.1 coordinate 891, forward strand.
GCATTGGAGGTCAGCGTCAGCTCGGCCTCGGCCCCTTCGAACATAAGGGTGGACAGCTTCTGCCCAAGCGCATCGTCGACTTCGTCGAAGACCTCGCGTGCAGGGGAAAAGGCTTCGGCCAGCGCCTTGCCCATGCCGACGGCCTGCGACCCTTGGCCGGGAAACACGAAGGCCCTCATCGGAGCGGTGACGAGCAGAACGGTGGCATGGGCGCGCGTGCTCGCATCGAGGTCCCGCGGAGTCAAGCAACGCGGCTAAGCCGCCTCGCACGATCTCCCACGATCGCGCCCGTTGACGGGACGCCCGGGGGTGGGCGTTAAGTCTCGCCGTCGACCTCCGCCGTCCCGCGGCGCCGACGAGGGAGTATTCATGCCCGCATCGGGAGTGACGCACTGCAACGTCTGCCGTTTCTGGGAGCACGGCGTGGTCGAGGGTGCCTGCCGCCGTCACGCGCCGCCCGTTTCCATCAAGTCCTACGACATCGCGCGTTGGCCCGAAACACGCGCCCTCGACGGCTGCGGCGAGGGCGAGAGTTCCGACGGGGTCGACAAGGGACAGGTCTGCGGCACCTGCGCGTTCTGGCATCGCCCGGGAAATGGCATCGAGCCGCCGCGCCGCAATGATCGGGTGCAGAGCTGGTGGAGCCAGGCCGGAATGTGCCGGCGCTACGCTCCGCAACCCGCTGGCGAGATCGGCTCTCACGCCTACTGGCGGGTGACCCACACCACAGATCACTGCTTCGACGGCCGTCCGGCTTGAAGCCGAGACCATTCGCCGGCTTGTCGCCCTGCGCCGAACGGCCGATGTGGGGCGTCACGCCAACAGCGCAGAGACCGCCCCGTGACCCACGAGCCAGCTTTCCCTTTGCCGCACGAAACGGTCCGCGCGCGCACCGCGGCCAAAGGCTCGCATTACGACGTTATCGTGTCCGGAGCCGGGGCGGCGGGCTTGGCGGCCACCGTCGCGCTGGCTCGTTCGGGCTTCTCCGTCCTCTGCGCCGGCAGGTCCGACACAAAGCCGAACGGGCGCACCGTGGCTCTGTTCGAGGGCTCACTACGGTTCCTGCGTGAAATCGGCGTCTGGCACCGCTTCGCCGACGATGCGCAGGTGATTCGCGCCATCCGCCTCATAGACGACACCGGCCTTCGAATCCCCGTGCCGCCGCTAACGCTCGAGGCCTCCGAAATCGATCTCGCCGCGCTCGGCGCCAACGTCGAAGTGCATCGCCTCGTCGCAGGCTTGCTCGCCGAGGCGGAAGCTCTGCCAAACGTGACGCTGACTGGCACCTTCCTCGAGGACATCTCGTACGAGCGCGACCATGTAGCGGTGCGCGACAGCGAAAGCCTCGAGGCGACGGCAAGCCTGCTGGTAGCCGCCGACGGCCGCAAGTCGCCGGCGCGGGTCGCGGCCGGGATCGGCGTGCGGGCCTGGAGCTACCCGCAGGTCGCGCTGACCGGCATCCTCGGCCACCGCAAGCCGCACGGCGGCTCTTCCACGGAGTTCCACACCCGCAACGGGCCGTGCACGCTGGTGCCGCTCAAGGGCACGGCAGAGCATCCGCATCGCTCTTCCTTGGTCTGGCTTATGGCGCCGGGCGTGGCGGAGCGCGGGCGTGCGCTCACGGACGAGGCAATGGCGCTTGAACTGCAGCACGCCACGCGCTCGATCGTCGGCCGGATCAGCTTCGAGGCCGCCCGCGGCGGGTTCCCGATGGGCGGGCTCAAGGTGGTGCGGCTGGTCGGCCACCGGCTGGCGCTGGTGGGCGAGGCCGCACACGCGTTCCCGCCGCTCGCCGCCCAGGGCCTGAACCTCAGTCTGCGCGACATCGCGCAGCTTCGCGTCGTGCTGGAGGAGGCGCGCGACGGGAACGTCGATGTGGGGGCGCTGGAGTCGCTGAAGCCCTACGAGCGCGCGCGCCGCAAGGACATTGCCGTGCGCACCGACGCGGTCGACATCCTCAACCGCACCATCATGACCGATTTCGCGCCCGTCGACCTCGCCCGGGGCGCCGGCGCGCTGGCGCTGCGACTAGTCGGACCGCTGCGCCACGCGATCCTGCGCGAGGGCATCCTGCCTCCCGGCCCGGTGCGCCGCAGGAGCC
>CAXTQM010000358.1:0-2970 GCA_964246205.1 uncultured Beijerinckiaceae bacterium
CGTGCCGCCGCGCCAGGCAAAGGACGAGGCCGCCTGCACCTTCGTCGATTACGTCCGCGCCGGCTGACCGCCGTCCGACCCGGAGCCGCGGCACTGCATCGTTTGTGAAGCCGCGGCGCGTCCTATAAGAGCGGGAGCGCGGACGCCCTTCGGCGGTCGCCTCTCGCGGAGCGGACATGCCCTGGGGCACAGGTGGCGGCAACTCGGGCGGTAACGGCGGCGGTCCCTTCAAGCCGGGAAGCCCGGGCCCTTGGGGCCAGGGTCCGCGCAACCCCGGGCCGTGGGGTACAGGATCCGGCAGCGGCGGCAACCAGCCCAACCTCGGCGAGACCTTGCAGCGCCTGCGCGATCGTTTCGGTGGCGGGGGCAGTGGACGCGGCGGCCCGGGCGGCTCGATGTTCGGCGGCGGCGTCGGCGCGCCGGGCGTTCTGGTGCTCGTCGCCGTAGCGATCGGCCTTTGGCTGCTATCGGGCTTCTACACGATCGGGCCCAACCAGGTCGGCCTCAACCTGGTCTGGGGCGCCTATGGCGGTAAGACCTCGCCGGGCCTGAACTATAATTGGCCGACCCCGATCGGCAGCGTCGACAAGCTCAACGTCACCGACCGCAATGCCTTCAACGTCGGCTTCGTCACGCGGCCGGACAACTCGCGGCCGAACGCCGTCGAGACGGTCGACGTGCCCGAAGAAAGCCTGATGCTCACCGGCGACGAGAACATCGCCGACGTGAAGTTCGTGGTGTTCTGGCAGATCGACCCGTCGAACCCCGAACATTTCGCCTTCAACGTCGCCGACCCGAACGACACGGTGAAGGCCGTGGCGGAAAGCGCGATGCGCGAGATCGTCGGCCGCTCGCAGATCCAGAAGCTGCTCACCGCCGAGCGCAAGGTCATCGAGCCGGCGGCGCAGCAGCTGATGCAGAAGATCCTCACGAGCTACAAGGCCGGCGTGCTGGTGCTGCAGGTGCAGCTGCAATCCGTCGACCCGCCGGAGGAGGTCATCGCCTCGTTCCGCGACGTGACCGCGGCGCAACAGGACGAGGCGCGCTTCCGCAACCAGGGCGAGGCCTACGCCAATACCAAGGTGCCGGAGGCTAGGGGTCAGGCGGCGGCGATCGTGCAGGCCGCCGAGGGCTACCGCACCCAGACGGTGGCGCAGGCCAAGGGCGAGGCGTCGCGCTTCGACCAGGTCTACGCGCAATACAAGAACGCCCCCGCGGTGACGCGCGAGCGCATCTATCTCGAGACCATGGAGCGGGTGCTCGGCCGCGCGCAGAAGGTCGTCATCGACGATCCCTCCGGCCGGGGGGTCGTGCCCTACCTGCCGCTGCCCGAGCTGGCGACCAAGACGGGAGCGCAGCCATGATGCGTCAATACGGCACCTTCGCGCTCGCCGTCGTCGTCGTCGCGTTGCTCGTCTTCGTGTTCTCGGGCACGTTCATCGTTGAGCAGACCGAACAGGCGCTGCTGCTGCGCTTCGGCCAGCCGGTGGCCGGCCGCGGGCTCGTCACCGAACCGGGTCTGCACTTTAAGGTGCCGCTGATCGAGCACGTCATCGACATCGACAACCGCATCCTCAACCTGGAGACGCCGAACCAGGAGGTGCTGGCCTCCGACAACACGCGGATCCAGGTCGATGCGTTCCTGCGCTACAAGATCGTCAACCCGCTCGAGTTCTACCAGACGGTCCAGACCAAGCGGCAGGCCGACAGCCAGCTCGGCTACATCATGAACTCGGCGATCCGGCGCGTGCTCGGCGAGGCCGACCTGACGCAGATCGTGCGCGACGACCGCGCCAAGCTGATGGCCGAGATCCGCGACCAGGTGAACACCGAGACCCAGCGGCTCGGCATCGAAGCGGTCGACGTCCGCATCCGGCGCGCAGACCTGCCGCGCCAGATCTCCGAGCAGGTCTTTGCGCGGATGAACTCGGAGCGCGCCCGGGAGGCGGCCGAGTACCGCGCCAAGGGCTCGCAGGAGAAGCAGACGATCCAGGCCAAGGCCGACCGCGACGTGGTGGTTCTCGTCGGCGAGGCACAGCAGAAGGCCGACACCTACCGTGGCGAGGGCGATGCCCTGCGCAACAAGGTCTACGCCGACGCCTATGGCCGCGACCCCGGATTTTTCGCTTTCTACCGCTCGATGAGCGCCTACGACAGCGCCTTCGCCGGCAGGGACACGCGGCTGGTCGTAAGCCCGGTGGGCGACTTCTTCCGCTTCTTCAAGTCGCCGGAGGGCACGCCGCAAGCGTCCGGGGCCAAGCTGCAGGATGCGTCAGAGAAGCCTGGCGGCGCTTCGGGCAAGGGTGAACAGGCCCAGGCGGCGGAGCCACAAGACAAGCCCGCAGAAGCGCAATCCAAGCCGGCCGACGGGACGAGCCCGGCCGCTCCGCAATAGAAGCCGGTCTCGTGCTGGCATCTCGATTGCACACGATCGATCTCCGAGCGCGGACCTTTGATCCGCGCTCGTTCGCGTCATGACCAGCAAGGAACGCCGATGAAGCGCAGCGACCTCACCGAGAAGATCCTCGACATCAAGCGGGAAAAGGGCTGGACCTGGAAGTACATCACCACCGAGATCGGCGGCATGTCCGAGATCCTCGTCGTCGGCGCGATGCTCGGCCAGATGAAGCTCACCAAGCCGCTGTGTGAAAAGGCGGCCGAGCTGTTCGGTCTTTCTGCCAGCGAGAAGGCGATGCTGAACGAGGTGCCGATGCGCGGCATGCCGATGCCCCCGACCGATCCGCTGATCTATCGCTTCTACGAGCTCGTGATGATCAACGCCCCGGCCTGGAAGGCGCTGATCGAGGAGGAGTTCGGTGACGGCATCATGTCGGCGATCGACCTCGACATGACGATGGAGCGGCTGCCCGACCCGAAGGGCGACCGCGTCAAGATCGGCATGTCGGGCAAGTTCCTGCCCTACAAGTACTACGGCGCGACCGGCAACCATCAGCAGCTCGGCTACAAGGA
>CAXTQM010000359.1:0-2970 GCA_964246205.1 uncultured Beijerinckiaceae bacterium
CCGCTCTCGTCGAACAGCACGACGTCGTCCCATTGCGAGCCCTGGGCCTTGTGCACGGTCAGCACGTAGCCGTAGTCGAAGGCGTCCGAGTTGCGCTTGAAGGCCGGCGGCACCGCCTCCTCTCCGTCCGTGAAGTACTCCGGGCGCACGGCGATGCGGGTCGGCTTGCGGGCGGGATCGTCCTCCGGCACCACGCCGTAGCGCAGCTTGCCCGAGCGCGTCGCCGCCTTGGTCTTCACCAGCCAGATGCCGCCGTTGAGCAGGCCCTTGGTCTTGTCGTTCTTCAGGCAGACAAGCTTCTCGTCGACCTGCGGAAACGGGTCGGTGTGGCCGGCGAGCGCCCGCATGCGGGCGTTGAAGCCGCGACGCGAGCGGTTCATGCCGACCAGCACCTGGTCGGCCGCCTGCACCAGCCCGGCGTCGATCTCGGCGCGGCGCAGCACCCGGCTCTCGCCGTAATCGCCGAAGGGGATGCGCCGGCCGTCGCGCACCAGCATCGACATGCGGATGATCGGGTTGTCGGCGGCCTGGCGGTGCACCTCGGTCAGCATGGCGTCGGGCTCGGCCTCGGTGAAGAAGCCGCCGCCCTTCACAGGCGGCAGCTGCGCCGGGTCGCCCAACACCAGCACCGGCTTGCCGAACGAGAGCAGGTCGCGGCCGAGCTCCTCGTCGACCATCGAGCATTCGTCGATGATGATGAGGTCGGCCTTGGAGGCGGCGCTGTCGTCGTTGAGCACGAACACCGGCTCCTCCGCATCGCTTTCGCGCAGCCGGTAGATTAGCGAGTGAATGGTGCGCGCGTCCTTGCAGCCCTTGCCCTTGAGCACGAGAGCGGCCTTGCCGGTGAAGGCGGCGAAGCAGACTTCGCCGTCGCTGTCGGCAGCGAGCTGCTTGGCGAGCGTGGTCTTGCCGGTGCCGGCATAGCCGAACAAGCGGAACACCTGCGGCTCGCCGCGCTTCAGCCAGGCCGAGACCGCCCGCAGCGCCGCCTCCTGCTGCGGCGACCAGCTCACGAGCGCCCGAGCAGGTCGGGCCGGCGTTCGCGGGTCAAGCGCAACGCCTCAGCCTCGCGCCAGCTGGCGATGCGGCCGTGGTCGCCACCGAGCAGGATGTCCGGGATGGCGCGGCCTTCGAAGTCGCGCGGGCGGGTGTAGTGCGGATACTCGAGCCGACCGTTCTCGAAGCTCTCGTCCAAGCCGGACTGCGCGTGCCCCATGATGCCGGGCAGCAGCCGGACGCAGGCGTCGAGCAGGGCGAGCGCGGCGATCTCGCCGCCCGAAAGCACGTAGTCGCCGATCGACACCTCTTCCAGGGCGCGGGCGGCGATCACCCGCTCGTCGACGCCCTCGAAGCGCCCGCAGACGACGGCGACGCCGGGCCCTTCGGCCAGCTGCCGCACGCGCGCCTGGGTCAGTGGCCGGCCGCGCGGCGACATCAGCAGGCGCGGGCGCGGGTCGTCTTCGGGCAGGTGAGCGTCGAGGCTGGCGGCGACCACGTCGGCGCGCATCACCATGCCGGCGCCACCCCCCGCGGGCGTGTCGTCGACCGTGCGATGGCGGCCCAGTCCGTGGTCGCGGATGTCGTGCGCCGCCAGGCTCCATGTCCCACGGAGGAGGCCTTCGCCGGCCAGCGACAGGCCGAGCGGGCCGGGGAACATGGCCGGGAACAGGGTGAAGAGGTCGGCACGCCACATCCCCGGCTTTGATCACAGCGCCGGTCGCTTTGCGAGACCGCCGCCAGCATCCGATCGCCCGCCGAGACACCTCCGCTTCGGTTTGCGTCTATTGGCGTTCGCATCTCCGATGCGACCCGCGCCGGGCCGTGAACAAACGTCCGCGCCGCCTAAGAACTTCGGCAGACGCCCGCGGCGCAAATGCAAGGTCGCCCCGCCATCAACACGGATGTCGGAGTCTACCGCCGCGTCACGATCAATAGCGTGCCACGATAGGGGTCGAGGCCGACGTACCAAATTTGTAGTTGATGCCAATACGCGCAATATCGCCGTAGGCGTGGATGTTCTGATTGTAGCCTAAGACCTGGCCGTTAACATTGGGGACCGCGAGATTGTAGTGGCCGAGATCGTATCGGATAAATTCGGCTTTCACCGTCACAGCACTAGCCTTCAGGACATTGAGGAAGGAACTCGTCGGAATGGCATATTCGATGCCGCCGCCGTAAGCATAACCGGTACGAATGCGGTTTGCGTCGCCTTCGTAAGTCAGGTTTCCCAAGGGACCGTAGAACTGCGCATCGGACCGCACGTCGCCATAGGCAAAGCCTCCGGTGCCGTAGACGAGCACGTTGCCGAAGGCATAGCCAAGGCGGCCGCGAACGGTTCCCACGAAGTCGGTCCGCGAGGCAAACGCCGACAGGCGGTCGCTGACGTAGGAGGCAGTGGCTCGCACGTCGGTATAGGCAGCATCGGCCTCAAGGCCGATGACGATGCTTCCGCCTGTACCACCTGCGCTCAGGCTGCCCAGTAGCGGCAACGAGCTCAGCTGGTAATTGTAGCCGATCTGACCACCGCCGGAAAAACCCGCGTTTCTCAAGCTTCCGTATGCCGGGCGCACCCCGTCTGCGACGTTGGCTTGCAGGTTTCCTTGACCGGTGATCCGACTTGATTGCCCGGCGTCGAACGCGGCTCCGACATTTCCGCCGATGTAGGCGCCGGTCCAGGTGAAAACGGGAACCGGAGGGACATAGACGGCGGGCCCATTCTGCATCGGCAAATCAGCGGCGAACGACGAACCTATCGCGAGCAGATTAATGGCGGCGGCGACTGCTATCCCTGATGTTTTCATCGTTCGATCCCCTCGGCAACGAGCGTGACATACAGCGCCGCAGCCGAGGTTTTGAGCGAAGACCTTCGCGATGACCGGTTTTTGATCCTTCTGTGGCACGACAGCCGCAAAAGGGTCAGATCTGCTGCAGCGCCGCCTTCACCTTCTCCGGCTTGAACGGGATCGAGCG
>CAXTQM010000360.1:0-2964 GCA_964246205.1 uncultured Beijerinckiaceae bacterium
GTCGGCCTCGACGAAGAGGTGGCGCAGCAGATTCGCAGCATGATGGCGCCGGCCATGATCGAACGCGCGCAGGTGGTCGGCGCCGCGCTGCGCGTCGCCTCCGTGCTCGCCGCCGGCATGCCCGACGTGCTGCCGCGCTGCGCCATGACAGCTTCCAAGGGCAAGGTCGCGGTGGCGCTGCCGCCGGACCTCGCCGACCTAGGCAACGAGCGGCTCGCCGGGCGGATCAAGGGGCTGGCGAAGCTGCTCGGTCGGGAGCCGGCGCCGACGATCGTGGCAGGCTGAAGGTCGACTGCATCGCGCCGCGCGCCATCGTGCCCACCTCGGTCGGGGCGAGCGGCAGGTGCGTGAATACCGCGGGCACGAACCAGGTCTTGCTCGAGAAGGGGATGGGGAAGCCGGCGGTCCGCAGCGCCGTGCCGGCCAGGCTGTTCGAGTTCTGGCTGATCGGCGAGTAGGTCAGCTGCAGCCTGCCGACGGCGACGTACGTCTTGAGGATCGTCTGCCATTGCGCCGACAGGTTCTCGCCGCGCGCCACCAGGGTCGTGGGGTAGGGATCGCCCTCGTCGTCCTGCGTGTAGTAATCGTCAGGCCGCCCTTTGGTGAAGGGGTGATTGTTCATGGGATCAGAGACCAGCGTGCCAAACGCCGAGGGCATGCCCATAGTGGAGGCGAGGGCGGCCAAGAGAGCGAGCCGCGGCGTCTGCGCGGTCATGTGATTGGACGGGCCGGAGCTCGCGCCGAAGCTGTGGGCTTTGCCGTCGGTGTAGACGATCGCCATGTGATAGGCTTCGCCGAGCCCGACGATCTCGGCGACCTTGGTCGAGGTGAGGGGGGTGTAGTAGATCGCGATCGTATCCATGGCCGTCGTCTACATATTGGAAGCACGCAAGTAAGCCTTCATGGCCTTGAGCTTCATGTCGGGCTCGGCGCCGTCGAAATCGAAGTCGAGCACGACATAGACGTGCGAGAAGACGTGGCCGACGAGATCGAACTTACTCACGTACATCGTTCCCATGCCAGGATCGTTGGTGCCCTTGAAAGGCGCCAGCGTGCCGAGATTCTGCGCGGCGAGGATCTTCTTGGTTTCCGCCATCGACTGGCCGACGGGGAAGTAGGTGACAAGCGACGGTGTGATGTCGTGACGGAAGATGCCCTCATGCGACGCGTTCATCGTGTCGAACTCGTCCATCAGCATCTTATGGAGATCGGGCATCGCGTTCTTGGCCGCCGCGTCCTCCGCGGCGCCACGCACGCCCGGCTCGTCGGCGCGTGCCGATGCGGCGACGAGCGTAGCCGCCAAGGCGACGATGATGATGACTGCACGATACATCGACGTCCGCGATCTACAGGCAGCTCAGGAATAGACGAGGATTGCGCTCCCTCCAAGCCGTACGACGATGGATGTTCGACGCGGAGCGAGGCCCGGTTACGCTGGCTCGTCTTGCTTCTGCCATTCCAGCGCAATCAGCCTGCCGCGCGTCGGCGCCAGGCGCGTGCTCAACTCCCAGCGCGTGAGGTCGCGGCTCCGCGAGACGAAGTGCGCAAGGAAAGGGCTCATGTCACACGGACGCTTAGCCTCCTAAAACAATCCTAGCGATCAAGCTTCGCTGTCGCGAGCCACCGCTTGCCGTATGCTGCGGCCATGACCCGCAAATGTTGTCTGCACGTCACCTGCACGATCGAGACCTTTCCGATCACCGGCAGCTTCGTCATCGCGCGCGGCGCCAGGACGGAGGCGCAGGTGGTGGTCGCCATGATCACCGACGGCGCCGCGACCGGCCGCGGCGAGTGTGTGCCCTACGCGCGCTACCACGAGAGCGTCGAGAGCGTCGTCGCCGCCATCGAAGGTGTGCGAGCAGCGGTCGAGCACGATCCCGATTGCGCCCGCCTGCAAGATCTGTTGCCCGCGGGTGCGGCGCGCAACGCGCTGGATTGCGCGCTTTGGGACTTCGAGGCCAAGCGCAGCGGCATGCCGGCTTGGCGCAGCGCCGGGCTCGCCGAACCAGCCGCGACGGTCACCGCCTACACGATCTCCGTCGGCCCGCCGGAGGTGATGGCCGAGGCGGCGCGCAAGGCGTCGGCACGGCCGCTGCTGAAGGTCAAGCTCGGCGGCGCCGGCGACCGCGAGCGGATCGCCGCCCTGCGGGTCGCCGCGCCCGACGCCAAGGTGATCGTTGACGCCAACGAGAGCTGGGTCGAGGCCGAGCTAGAGCCTATGATCGCGTGCTGCGCGCAGCACGGCGTCGCACTGATCGAGCAGCCGCTGCCCGCCGGTGCCGATGCGGCTCTCGCGACCGTCCCGCACCTCGTGCCGATCTGCGCCGACGAGAGCGTGCACGATCGCCACGACCTCGCCGCGCTGCGCGGCCGCTACGACGCCGTCAACATCAAGCTCGACAAGGCCGGGGGTCTCACCGAGGCGCTCGCCATGGTCGCCGGCGCGGAGGCGGCGGGCTTCGCCGTCATGATCGGCTGCATGGTCGGCACGTCGCTGGCGATGGCGCCGGCCCTGCTGCTGGCCTCGCGCGCGCAGTACGTCGATCTCGACGGGCCGCTGCTGCTGGCGCGGGACCGCCCGGGCGGACTGCTGTTCGAGGGGTCGACGCTGTGGCCGCCCTCCGCCGCTCTCTGGGGCTGATGTCTTCGGCGGGGCGGCTGGAAAGATGGAGGCCTCGCCCGGAATCGAACCGGGGTGCAAGGATTTGCAGTCCTCTGCGTAACCACTCCGCCACGAGGCCTCGTGCACCGGACTGGCGTCCGGTACGCCGCGCTTCTATCGCAGGCGAGCCCGCCGCCGCAACGCGAAAGCTTCGTCGTCCTGTCGCAAACCGGCTTTGCAAAGGCGGCCGGGGCTTGCTATAGGCGCGGCCTCGCTCGCGCGATGATCCCTGATAGCTCAGCTGGTAGAGCAGTCGACTGTTAATCGACTTGTCGCAGGTTCGAGTCCTGCTCAGGGAGCCA
>CAXTQM010000361.1:0-2956 GCA_964246205.1 uncultured Beijerinckiaceae bacterium
TGCTGTTCCAGTTTCCCAACGTCGCCGACGCGCTCGACAAGATCGGCGTCAAGGTCGAGACCATCAAGTCGAGCCCGCTCAAGGCGTCGCCCAACGGCTTCGAGCCGACGACGCCTCAGGCGAAGGCGGCGATCGATGCGCTGGTGGTCGACAGCTACGACTGGTTCAAAGGTCTGGTGAAGACCCGCCGCAACCTCGACGACGCCGGTCTCTCGGCGGTCGACGACGGCCGAGTTTTCACCGGTCGGCAAGGACTCGTCCTGCACCTCGTCGATTCGATCGGCGAGGAGCGCGACGCGGTGGCCTACCTCGAGAAGTCGCGCGGCGTCGGCGCCTCGCTGCCGGTCGTCGATTGGAAGAAGCCGTCCAGCCTCACAGGACTTCGTATCTTCAGCACTGCCGGTTCGCTGGCGCGGCTGTTGGGCGCCGATTCTGTGGCCGGCACTCTCGACACGCTCGAGCGTCTGCCAGAAATGCGCGGCGAGGGCTTGGTTTCGAGATGGCCGCTGCGCTGATAGGAACCGCCCCTTGTCCATCACGTTTTATTTGCTTGCCTTCTTCGGTCCAGGTCGGCGGCTTCCACCATGATCAAGTCTGAACTCGTCCAGCGTATCGCCGACCGTAATCAGCATTTGTATCTGCGGGACATCGAGAAGATCGTGAACGCGATCCTGGATGAGATCACCCAGGCGCTGGCGCGCGGCGATCGGGTGGAATTGCGCGGCTTCGGCGCGTTCTCGGTGAAGCGGCGCGATGCGCGCGTGGGGCGCAACCCGCGCACGGGCGTTCATGTCGATGTCGAGGAGAAAGCCGTGCCCTTCTTCAAGACGGGCAAGGAGATGCGCGAGCGCCTCAACGAGGGCTACCTCGGTTAGCGCGATGCGGGAGAGACGGTGATGGCGAAGTACCTCAAGCTTTTGATCGCACTGCCGGTCGCAGCGGTGATCATCGCCTTCGCGATCGCCAATCGGCAGGATGTGTCGATTTCGTTCGATCCGTTCTCGGACCCCGCCGCTTCCTCCGCGATGATCGCCGCTCCGCTGTTCATCCTGCTTTTTGTTGTCCTGCTGGTCGGCACGTTCCTCGGCGGTGTCGCCGCCTGGTTGTCGCAGGGGGGCAGCCGACGACGCGGCCGCGATGCGCGCAACGAGGCCGAGCGCTGGCGCGACGAGGTGCGGCGTCTTCGCGAGCGCCCGCCCATCGTGGTGCCGTCGACGTCGCGCCAGCTCGCCCGGCACGACGTTTAGCGGCTCGGTGGTGTCTTCGGCGATCATCAAGGTTTGCGGGATTACCGACGAGCCTGCGCTCGACGCCGCACTCGCGGCTGAGGTCGACATGATCGGCTTCGTCTTCTTTGCACGAAGTCCGCGCAATCTGTCGCTGACACGGGCTTGCGAGCTTTCGCAACGGACGCGGTCGCGCGCGGCCCGCGTGGCACTGACCGTCGATGCCGACGACGGGGAGCTGGAGGCCATCGTGGCGGCGGTGCGACCGGAATGGATCCAGCTCCACGGCAATGAAACGCCGGAGCGCATCGCATGGGTGAAGCGTCGCTTCGGCGTCAGCGTGCTGCGCGCGCTCTCCATCGCTGGCCCGGTCGATCTCGCGAGGAGCGGAGCCTTCGACGCCGTGGCCGACCTCCTCCTGTTCGACGCGCCGGCGCCGGGTTCGACGCAGCGCCCGGGCGGCAACGGAGCGACGTTCGACTGGTCGCTCCTGCGAGACCTCGATGTCGGAACGCCGTGGCTGCTGGCCGGTGGCCTCGATGCTTCGAACGTCGCCGCCGCCTTGGCGCGCACCGGCGCTGCCGGGGTCGACGTCTCGTCAGGGGTCGAGCGCTCGCCGGGCATGAAGGATCCGGCACTCATTGCCGCCTTCGTCGCCGCGGCGCGCGCTTCAACCGCCGCCGAGCCGGGCCGGCTGCGCTCTGGAGCTGCGCGATGATCGAGATGCACAACGTGCTGAAGTTCTACAAGAACGGCAGCCACACGAAGCTGGTACTCGACAACATCACCGCTCGCTTCGAGCGTGGCCATTCCTACGGCATCCTAGGCGTGAACGGCGCCGGCAAGAGCACCACGCTGCGCCTGATCTCGGGTGCGGAATATCCCAATGCCGGGAAAATCAAGCGCAACGTGCGCGTATCCTGGCCGCTCGGTTTCGCCGCGGCCTTCAACTCCAACATGACGGCCCGCAACAACATCACCTTCGCCGCTCGCGCCTATGGGCAGGATGTTCGCGAGGTGCTGGACTTCGTCGAGGACTTCTCCGAGCTCGGCGACTACCTCGACGCCCCGGTCAAGACCTACTCGTCCGGCATGGGAGCCAAGCTCGCCTTCGCCGTCTCGATGGCCATCCAGTTCGAGTGCTACCTGATCGACGAGATCACCGGCGTCGGCGATGCCCGCTTTCAGAAACGCTGCGAGCAGGCCTTCACCGACCGCCGCTCGCGCGCCGACGTGATCATGGTGTCCCACAGTGTCGGCACCGTGAAGGCCTATTGCGATCGCGGGGCGGTGCTGGTCGACGGCCGCCTCATGATGTTCGACGAGGTCGATCACGCCATCGACATCTACAACCGCCTGAATCGCTAGATCCAAGCGGCGGCGCTCCGACCGCAAAGCAGGGCACCCGATCGCCGCCCGCAACGTCTGTGTCGCCCCCGGGACGTCATAAAGCGACACGCGGCCGAGCGCATCGCATCCGCTTACTCCTTCGATTTGCCGAAGCTCACCTTGATGCCGCGATGGACGAGGTGGGCGAGCTCCGCGGCGTCCCAGTTCGTCATTCGCACGCACCCGTGCGACGCGCTCTTGTCGATCGCCGACGGGTCGGGCGTGCCGTGAAGTCCGTAGGTCGGCTTCGTCAACGCGATGAAGACGCTGCCGACGGGATTGTTGGGGCCGGGCGGCAGTTGCAGCTTGTCGTGATTGTCGCCCTGGATGAAGTTCTTGGG
>CAXTQM010000362.1:0-2950 GCA_964246205.1 uncultured Beijerinckiaceae bacterium
GAGACGGCCCGCTGCTGCCGGAAGGAACGGTCGCGGCCTTCGTCGACTTCGCCGAGCGCAACGAGCTGCTGGAGGCGGAGGAGGGCGCCTGGGAGGGCCACGCCCGGCGCAGGCGCGCCGGCCGCTCCTCGGCGCTGATGTGGCTGGTCCACAACTACCTCTTCATCAAGATTCCGCTGTGGCGGCCGCGTCGCGCCTTCGCGCACGCCGCCTTCCTCGCCGCGCCGTTCTTCACGAAGACCTTCGCCGTGACGACGGTGGTCGCGGCGCTGGTCGCGCTGTACCTCGTGTCGCGGCAATGGTCGGCCTTCCTCGGCACGTTCTCGGGCTTCCTCTCGCTCGACGGCGCGCTGGTCTACGCGCTGGCTCTCGTCGGCACCAAGACGGTGCACGAGCTCGCCCACGCGTTCACCGCTGCGCACTTTCGCTGCCGCGTCTCCTCCATGGGCGTCGCCTTCATGGTGGTCGTGCCGATGCTCTATTGCGACGTCACCGACAGCTGGCGCCTGCCCGACCGGCGCCAGCGCATGGCCATCGACGCCGCCGGCATCGTCGCCGAGGCCGTGCTCGCCGTCTACGCCGCGCTCGCCTGGGTGCTGCTGCCGGAGGGCGCGCCCCGCACCTGCGCCTTTCTCGTCGCCACCGCGAGCCTCGTCAGCTCGCTGCTCGTCAACGTCAACCCGCTGATGCGCTTCGACGGCTACCTGCTGATGGCCGATGCGCTCGGCGTGCCTAACCTGCAGACGCGGTCCTTCGCGCTGCTGCGCTGGCGCCTCCGCGAGGCGCTGTTCGACCTGCGCGCCCCCAAGCCCGATCAGTTCGCGCCGGCCAAGCAGCGCGCGGTGATCGGCTATGCCGCGACCATCGTGGTCTACCGGGCCATCGTCTACTTTGGCATCGCACTGCTGGTCTACCATGCCACCTTCAAGCTGCTCGGCATCGCGCTCTTCGCCGTCGAGATCGGCTGGTTTCTCGTCGCCCCCGTCTGGAAGGAGATCGCCATGTGGTGGCGCTTGCAGGACAGCATCCGCGCCAGCGCGCGTTCCCGCGTGACGGCGCTCGCCGCCTTGGCCATCCTGATCGCTGTAGTGTTCCCGTTCCGCACCAAGGTCGCGGTGCCGGCGGTGCTGGAGCCGGCCGTCTACGCCCGGATCTTTCCGACCCTTCCGGCCCGCGTCCAGTCCGTCGCCGTGCATCGCGGCGAGAACGTCGCCGCGGGCGCGACGTTGGTCACCTTGGTGTCGCCGCAGAACGAGCGCGACCGCGCCCTGGCGCGCATCAGGCTTTCCCTGGTCGAGGCCAAGCTGCAGCGCGGCGGCAGCGTCGCCGAGGACCGTGCGGCGACGCTGTCGCTCGGCATGGAGCGCAAGCTGCTGCTCGACCAGCTCGACGGCCTGGAGCGCGAGCGGCGCGAGCTCGTGCTCAAGAGCCCGATCGCCGGCGTGGTGCGCGACCTCGATCCCGACCTCGACGCAGGCCGCTGGGTCGGCCGCGACGCGCAGATCGCGCTGGTCACCGCGCCGCAGACGGCGGTGGTGCGAGGCTACATTCGCGACGGGCAGGCGCAGGACGTCGCGGCCGGCACCGCCGGCATGTTCGTCCCGGATTCGTGGTTCTATCGGACCGTGCCGGTGCGCGTGACCGACATCGGCTACGCCGCCGCGCAGCGCCTCGACATCCCCTATCTCTCCTCGCTCGACGGCGGTCCGATCGCGGCGCGTCCGACGCAGGACCGCGGGGCTGCGCCGGATTTCGCAGTGTTTCCGGTGCGCCTGTCGGCCGAGATGGCGGCGCCGGCTAGGATCACGCGCGGGGCGGTGCTCGTCGACGGCCGCCGCGAGAGCCTCGTTGGCGGCCTGCTGCGCCAGGTCGCCCGCGTGCTGGTCCGCGAGAGCGGTTTCTGAGGCGCGATGCCGATGCTTCAATCTTCCTTGACGATGGTCTCCTAGGCTTTCCGTCCTGTTCCGAGCGATCCGATCATGCGCAAACGTCCTCCATCCCCGTCGAAGCGTTCAGCGGGAGCCTCGCCGTCCATCGTCGCGCTGGAAAAGCGCATCGCCTTCGATGGCGCCGCAGCCGCGACGGCGGCCAAGATGATCCATTCGACAGCGTTGACCGACCACCACGTGGCGCCCCATGCGACCATCGACGCGGCACGCGACATCGCGGGCGAGACCGCGAAGAACGGCATCCAGCGCGATCCGCTCGCCGATTACGGCGCGACGTTGCCGGCGGCGGCGACCTCCGGCGCGGCGCTGGCCCTGCGCAGCCTCGATCTCGGAAGCAAGGACGCCCTGTCGCGCGCGGGCGCGCCCAAATCGGTGGTCTTCATCGAGTCCGATGTCCCCGACATCGCCACCCTGATCAAGGACGTCGACCATTCCGCGCAGATCGTCCTGCTCGATGCGAGCAAGGACGGCGTCGACGCCATCGCCAGCTATCTCGCCGCGCACAAGGGCGTGAAGGACGTCTACATCTTCTCGCATGGGAGCGAGGCGCAGCTCGATCTCGGCACGGCGACGCTCGACGCCGCCTCGATGCAGGGCCGCTACGCCGCCGACCTCGCCACCATCAAGGCGTCGCTGGCCCCGGATGCCGACATCCTGGTCTACGGCTGCGACTTCGCTCTCGGCAGCGACGGGCAGGCCGCGGCCGCGCTTCTGTCGACGCTAACCGGCGCCGGCGTTGCCGCCTCGACCGACCTCACCGGCGGCACCGCGGAGGGCGGCGACTTCGTGCTCGAGGATCACGTCGGCGCCATCGACGCGCCCGACGTGCTGAACGCGCGTGTCGCGACGGATTACGTCGGCCTGCTCGCCGCCTCGCCGACGACAATCTTCGCCAACACCGGCACGGGGATGTATCACGGCAACATCGAGTTCCTGACGTTCGCCAATACGACGATCGCCACAGGCGGCATTACCAACGGTGCCACCGCGACCTACACGAC
>CAXTQM010000363.1:0-2947 GCA_964246205.1 uncultured Beijerinckiaceae bacterium
GGCCTTGGGATCCTTGCTCTGGTCGGGATGGTAGGTCTTGGCGAGGCGCCGATAGGCCTTCTTGATGTCGTCGGCGCTGGCGGTCTTGCCGCCGCCAAGCACCGTGTAGGGATCTCGCATCGTGTCATGAGCCCGGGCATACGGGTCGCCCGCAGTGGCGCGATCCGGTGTTGTCTCGGCCATCATGTGGGAATGGCATGCCGTGACGCAAGCACCGCCACAGAGCGCGCGCCAGCCGGCTGCGGCAGCAAAGTTCCCGCAATACTTGCCAGCCACAATGTTGCTTCGAAGAGACTTAACGCTGCTTAAGGTTTACATCAGCGGCTTTTTAGTGAGCGGCCGTTCATCTTAAACCTCGCCTTAACTGGGGCCATCGTTAATGCGGGGACTGAGGCCCGCGTCTGTAGGTTGCGTCATGAGCCAGGTTCCAAAAATGGGTGCGCGTCATCTCGTGCGTTTCGCCTTCGCCGGCCTCGCGGCCGCGCTGCTCGCGGGCTGCGCCGATTCGCGGGGGTTCCTTGGCGATCCGCTCGGCAACCCCTTCAAGTCGGCCTCCGCCACGCCGACGCCCTCCAATTACGACATGGCGCCACCGCCCTACAGCCCGCGCAGCGCGGTGCGCTCGCAATCGCTGATGCCCTCGTCCGACATGCCCTCGCGTCGAGTCGCCTCCTACGAGGCGCCGGTGCACCAGAGCCCGCGGCTCGCTTCCGACTACCACGCCCCGCGCACCGAGCGCACCGCGTCGATCGCGCCGTCGGGCCACGGCTCCTGGTCCGCTGAAGGGGGCATGGCGGTCATCGCCGCCAACGGCGACACCGCCGACGTGCTCGGCGCGCGCTACAACGTGCCGACCGACGCGCTGCTGCACGCCAACGGCTTCACCTCCGCCTCGGCGATCCAGCCGGGCACCCGGGTGATCATCCCCGTCTACAACGCCAATGGCGGCGGCGGTGGCGCTTCCTCTCGCGTCGCCAAGGCCGAGCCGGTGCGCCATGAGCCGGTCCACCACGACCATTCCTCGCGCGAGAAGCTGCTCGCCAGGCACGAGACCAAAGGGGACGACAAGCTGGCCCGCCGCGAAGCCGAGCGCGACGCCAAGCTCGCCCGCTACGAAAAGGCCGAGCGCGACGCCAAGGAAGCCAAGCTCGCGAAGTTCGAGAAGGCCGAGCACGACAAGGCCGAGCGCGAGGTCAAGCTCGCCAAGGCCGAGGAGGCTCGTCAGACCAAGGAAGACGCCAGGCGCAAGCTCGCCGAGCGGGACGATGCCAAACACGCCAAGATGAAGTGGGTGAAGGGCGCTCAGCCGGCCAAGCTCGCCGAGGCCGACAAGCCCGAGAAGGGCCATGGCCGCGAGAAGGCGCTTGCCAAGCTCGATCGCCACAAGGAGCGCGCCGAGACCGATGCCGCCGAGACCAAGGTGACGAAGAAGGTCGCCAAGGTCGAGACGGTGCGCGAGAAGCCGGTGAAGATGGCGAAGGCCGAGGAGGCGCCGCAGGAGGCGCCTCGTAAGGCCGCGCCGGCGCCGGTCGATCCCGAGCCGACCGCCAGCCTGCCGCCCGAGAAGGCCTCGGCCTCGAGCGACGGCAAGCCGGAGTTCCGTTGGCCGGCGCACGGCCGCATCATCCAGGGCTTCAAGTCCGGCGGCAACGACGGCATCAACATCGCCGTGCCGGAAGGCACCTCGGTGAAGGCGGCGGAGGCCGGAACGGTCGCCTATGCCGGCAGCGAGATCAAGGGCTTCGGCAATCTCGTGCTGATCCGCCACCCCAACGGCTACGTCACCGCCTACGCCAACAACGGCGACATCGCGGTGCACCGCGGCGAGCAGGTCAAGCGCGGGCAAACCATCGCCAAGTCCGGCCAGTCCGGCAACGTCGCCTCGCCGCAGCTGCACTTCGAGCTGCGCAAGGGCTCGACGCCGGTCGACCCGACGCGCTACCTCGCCGGGCTCTGAGCCTCGGTTCCAGAGATCACCTCCGTCACCCGCGAGACACGTGCGGCGGAGGTCGGTAAAGGGGCGGCGGGCCATGGGTCCGCCGCCTTTCTTGCGTTCGATCTAATACCATTCGGCGCGTAGGGCGCCGCGGTAAGCCGGCGTTCCATCCCATCCGCAACAAAGCGGTCCAGGAGATGGAGGAACGTCGATGCTGAGATTGAGACGGCTGCTCAAGGCCGTACCGCTTATCGTGGCTTCGCTGCTGATGACCTTGCCGGCGGATGCGGCGCCAGCGCCGCTGGCGCAATCGGCCGTCGCGCAGGCGCCGGTGAACGGGACGGATGCGCTGTTCACGCAGGTCGCGTTTCGCGGCGGCGGCGGCTTTCGCGGCGGTCGCGGCGGGGGCTTCGAACACGGTGGTCGCCGGGGCGGCTTCGGGCGGCGCGGCTTCGGCTATGGTCGCGGCTTCGGCTATGGTCGCGGCTTCGGATATGGCAGAGGCTTCGGCTTACGTCGGGGCTTTGGCTACGGTCGCTTCGGCTACGGACGGCGTTTTGGATACGGCTACGGCTTCCGTCGCTTCGGATACGGCTACGGTGGTTACGGCTTCTACGGCCCGCGCTGCTTCTACCGCTTCGGCTGGCACGGCCCCGGCTTCTATCGCTGCGGCTTCCCGTTCCGTCGCTTCTTCTACTGACACACACGATTGCGAGCCTCCGGCCGGCGGCGTAGAGCTGCCGGCCTGGAGGACGAGCGCCATGACATCGAGCCTGCCGCACGAGACCAGCCTCAGCCTGGTCCATCGCCCGCGCCGCAACCGCCGCACCGACTGGCAGCGGCGCCTCGTGCGCGAGAACGTGGTCACGGCCGACGACCTGATCTGGCCGCTATTCCTCGTCGAGGGCGAGCAACAGAGGGTCGAGGTGCCCTCGATGCCGGGCGTGCACCGGCTTTCCGTCGACGAGGCAGTGCGCGCCGCCGTCGAGGCGGCCGAAGCCGGCATCCCGG